>QGSR01000116.1 GCA_003387805.1 Bacillota bacterium
ACCGCTCGCCAGGGGAGACGCACGACCAACGGTGGGCCCCCTCCGCCCGCAAACCGCCGCAGCCCCCCGGGCGCCGCGGCCCAGCCCACGAGACTGCCCGCCCCCCCCGCCGCCCGGCTCGTCAGCAGGCGGCCACGGAGCCCCGCCAAATGCTCCTCCGTCGTCATCGTGGGCAGCAAGTACTCGTCTCCGCCCCAGTCAGCGCCCCCGGCCACCGTCTCCCCGCCCCCTGCGGCCGTGCCCCTTCCGGCCGCGGGCCCCTGTGATCCTCTCAGAACGCCCGGCGCAGCAGCGCGTCCGCCACGCCGGCCAACAGCTCCCGCCCTTCGGATTCCGGCAAACAAGCCAACTGCGCCTTGGCCTGCTCAGCGAAGCGCTGCGCCACGGCCCGGCAATACTCGATGGCGCCGTTGCGCCGCACCAGCTCCAGCACGTCGTCGACCTGTTCGCGCGTGAAAGGCGGCCGCCCCAGCACTCGCCGCACGTACGGCCCTAGCTCCTCGTGCCTGAGCACATAAATGACCGGCAGCGTCACGACGCCCGCCAGCAAGTCGTTGCCGATGGGCTTGCCGACCACGTCCGCTTCGCCGCTGACGTCCAGCAAGTCATCGACGACTTGGAAGGCCATGCCGATGTTCCGGCCGTACTCCGCCAGCGCCCGCACCTGGTGCTCGGGCGCGCCCTGGTGCATGGCCCCCGCCTCGCAGCAGGCGGCGAAAAAGAGCGCCGTCTTCTTTTCGATGCGGTCGAAGTAGTCCTGCTCCGACTGGTCGAGCCGGTGCAGCGACGCCTTCTGCTCGATTTCCCCGTCGCACATGCGGCGGATCATGTCGGACATGACGCGCACGATGGCGGGCGAGCCGTGGTCTACCAGCAGCACCAGCGCGCGTGCCAGCAGCACGTCGCCGGCCAGCACGGCGGTGTGATTGTCCCAGCGATTGTTGACCGTCGCCCGCCCCCGGCGGGTCTGGGCCCCGTCGATGACGTCGTCGTGGGCCAGCGTCGCCATGTGGATGAGCTCCGTGGCGGCCGCGATGGGCACCGTCTTGGAAACGTCCTCGCTGAACACGTACGCTGACAGCAGCGTCATAATGGGCCGCAGCCGCTTGCCACCGGCGTCCACCATGTGCCGCGTAATCTCCCGCATCTGCTCGCCCGTATCGTCCGACACGTTGCGGAGCTGTTCCTCCACGGCTTGCAAATAGGGGGCCAACGCCTCTATGACCCGCTCCACGACTTGCATCGATTGGACACCTCAACTTCTGCTCCGCCTCAAACCTCGCCGATGTGCAAGCAGCAAATGCCCCCGGTCAGGTTATGATAGCGCACGTTGCGCAGGCCCAGCTCATGCATGCGGGCCGCCAGCGCCTCTTGATCCGGGAAGGCCAGCACCGTCTCCGGCAAATATCGGTAAGTATCGGCGTCGCCTTGAACCAGTCGGCCGATGAGCGGCAGGATGTAGCGGAAATAAATAAGGTAAACTTCGCGGAACACGGGCCAAACCGGCCGGGAAAACTCGAGGACGAGCACCCGCCCGCCGGGCCGCACCACGCGCCGCATCTCCAGCAGGCAGCGATCCCGATCGACCACGTTGCGCAAGCCGAAAGCGATGGTGGCCGCGTCGAACTCGCCGTCGGCGAAGGGGAGATGCAAGGCGTTTCCCTGCACGAACCGGCACACGCCGCCTAACCCGAGCTTGTCCGCCTTGCGCCGCGCCAGCGCCAGCATTTCCTCGGTGAAATCCAAACCAACCACGCGCCCGGACGGACCCACCACGGCCGCCAGCTCGAACGCCAAGTCCCCGGTGCCCGTCGCCACGTCCAGCACGGAGTCGCCCGGCCGCAAGCCCGCCTGGCGGGCGGTGTACCGCCGCCACGCCACGTCGCGCCGGAAGCTCAGCAGCCGGTTGAGAAAGTCGTACGTGGGCGCCACACGGCGGAACAAATCTTGGACGTACCGTTCCCGCTCTTCCAGGGCGGCTTCCTTTTCCTCAGCCACCGCCTCGTCTCCTCAGCTTGCGTCAGTCTTCCAGGTAATAAGCCAGGCGCTGCAGCTCGAGGCTTAGATCCGCGTGGACGATGTGCACGTCTTTCGGCACCGCCAGCTTGACCGGCGCAAAGTTGAACAGCAGCCGCACGCCCGAGGCCACCAACGTGTCGACCACGGACTGCGCGGCTTCGGCCGGCACCGTCACGATGGCCATGCGGATACCCAGTTCCTTCACACGCTCGGGAATGCGCTCGGGCGGCTCTACCGGCACTCCTTCGATAGTTTCCCCTTGCTTGGCGGGGTCCGCGTCGAACAACACCACGATGTTCAGGTGAAAACCCGGGTCCGCGACGTAGCGGCGCCGAAAGTAGCGAACTAGTGCCGCTCCCAGGCTGCCGACGCCCACCAGGGCCACGGGAACGTCGCGGTCGAGATGCAAGATGCGGCGCAGCTCGGTGCGCAAGTGTTCGACGTCGTAGCCGACGCCCTGCTTGCCGAACTCGCCGAACCAGGCCAAGTCTTTCCGCACCAGCGCCGGGCTGACGCCGGCCCGCTCCCCCAGCTCCTGCGACGAAACCAGTTCCTTGGCACCGTCTCGCGCCAGTTCGTCGAGGACGCGCAAATAGATTGGCAGCCGGCGAACGACGGCACCAGAGATTTTCTTCAGCCGCATATTGCCACCCGGATTCGAGATTCAACGCAGGCTCATTATACCGTCTCGTGAAAGCCGTCGTCAAATTCGGGAAGTCTATAGACATGCGCCGGGTTCGGCCGCCAAGGCCGCCTTCAGCTGGCGCGCCGCACCCGAGTCACGAGGTGGTGAGCTCGCGACGGGGAGGTCGGAGCATGGACGACGGACGTGCGAGCCCAACCGAACAGCCGCCGCCGGCGGAGCCGGCCAAGCCACTGGCCTCCGTTTACGACTTGCAGGAATGGCGCCGGCGGCTCAGGGCGCGCGGCCGGCGCAGCCGGCGAGAAACGCCGCGCCGGGGCGGGCCCTATTACGGGGACTACTTCGGCTACGGCTATTACGGCTACTACGGCGGCTACTCGGGCGGCTACTACAGCCGCTACTACGGTGGGCAGCGGAAGGGACCGGACTACGCCTGGCGCGACCCGCTGGGGCCAGAGGCGTACGCCGCCCCGCGCCGCGCAGCGGCCCCGGGTGACAAGCCCGCCGCCGGGGGCCGCGGCGGCGCGCGCCGCCGTTCGGTTGTCACGCTGCTGCCGGCCGTGCGCGCACAGCTCCTGCGCCGCCGGCGCGCCCTGGCGCTGGCCGTGGTAGCGTGCCTGATGATCGGCGCGCTGCTGCTGGGGCACAGCGTGCTGGCGCGGGAGTGGGGACCGGTGGCCGACCCGCCAGGGACGTCGCCCGTACGGCTGGCGGACGCCGCGGAAAACGCGGCGGACGACCCGGCCGCTGGCGATTTTTTCCCGCATGATGGGACGGAGCGCGGTCCACAATAGCGACTGAGGAGTTCACGACGACCGGGCGAAGTACCCAGAGGTCGCTGTAGGTGCTGGCGGCATCTGCGTCGGTCTCCGAGATCGACGCAGGTCCCGGCCGGTATGTACAGCGGCTGAGCGAAGACTGCTTGAGGTTGTCGGCGGGATTCGTCTCGGCCGGGAGTCGGTCGAGACGGGTTGCGTCGGGGATCTCCGGTGGTCGATCAAAGATCGCTTCAAGCCTATAATGGATCGACGACGGCGGCGCGACTGCCGTCGCCGGTTCAGACAAGGTTTGAAGCGGTCGGCGACAAAGTCGTCGTGAACTCTCTTTTCGCGTTTACCGAGCAGCGCCCGGAGACGGTCCCCGCCGCTTGCCCTCCAGGCCCGGGCCCGAGTTGATGTCCCCTGGTCAGCGGGCGGGTACGAGTTGACGCCGCCCGGCGCCGCGCGAGCGTCACCCGCGCGGCGCCGACACCAGCGCCGCCACCGTGGAAAACAAGACGCCCGCGGCGATGCCTAAGCCGACCAGCTCCAGCGTCCCCGTCAGTAGCCCCTCCCACCCGAGCCGGCGCATCTCTTCCATGACGCCGCGCGTGATGGCCGCGCCGAAGCCGCTGACCGGCAGCAGCGCTCCCGCCCCGGCGAACTCCACCAGCCGATCATAGAGCCCGAAGCCGTTGACGATGGCGCCCGTCACCGTCAGCCCCACCAAGAGATGTCCCGGCGTCAGCTGCTGAAACTTCAGGGAGATGTACTCCATCAGCGCGCAAATGAGCCCACCGACGACGAACGCCCAAAAGTAAATCATGGCCGTCCCTCCGCGTGTTATCCGTTTTCCAGAACCAGCGCGTGGCAGACGCCCGGGCACGAGTCGCCCTGCTGCGTCGTCAGGGCGTTGTGGAGGCAGCCCGTGGCCAGCGCCAGCACCCGCCGGTACCGGCCCTTGGCCATCTCTTTCAGCACGTACGCCAGCAGCACCGACGCGGAGCAGACGGCGCCGCTGGCTCCCGCGCCCGGCTGCTGTTCAGGCGAGTAGAGCGAGGCGCCCGCGTCCATGTGCTTGCCGCCCAGCGTGTGGCCCTCGCGCTTGACCAGCTCGCGGAACAGCTTCGACCCGTGCTGCGCCAAGTCACCCGTCAGGATTAAGTCGAAGTCGGCCGGCGTGGTGTTGGTGTCCTGGAAGTGGCGCAGCAGCGTATCCATGGCAGCCGGCGCCATGGCCGCGCCCATATGGTTCGCGTCTTTCACGCCCCAGTCCATGACGCGGCCCACCGTCACGTGGCTGATCCGCGGGCCTTCCCCTTCGGCGGCCACCACCGCCGCGGCTCCGCCCGTGGCGGTCCACTGGTTGGTGGGCTTGCGCTGGATGTTGAGCTCGATGGGGTATCGGTACTGCCTCTCCGCCGTCTGATAGTGGCTGGCCGTCGCGACCAGCACCCGGCGGGCAAAGCCGCCGTCGACGAGCATCGCCGCCAGGCTCAGCCCCAACGTGCTGGTGGCGCAGGCAGCGAAGACGCCGATATGGGGTATCCCCAAGGAACGGGCGCTGAAGGTGGACGAGACGATCTGGTTCATCAGGTCGCCGGCGATGAAGTAGTCGACGTCGTTTTCGCTGACCCCCGCCCGCTCCAGCGCGCGCCGGGCCGCATGCTCCAGGAACTTGCGCTCGGCTTTCTCGGGCTGGTATTCGCCCCACATGTAGTCGTCGACGATGGCGTCGAAGTACTTGCCCAGCGGGCCTTGGCCCTCGCGGGGGCCCATGAGCGTGAAAGCGCCGACGATGCGCGGCGGCTGGCTGAACTGCACCGTGAATTGGCCGACTCGCTTGGCGGTCATGGACGAGCCTCCAGGAAGCGGGCCGCCGCTGGTTCCGCGCGGAAAGCGCCCTGGCGCTCCGCCCAGGAACAGCGGCCGGCGCCGCCGAGATCAGCCGGCGGCCAGCCGCAGCAGCGTTGCGACCAGCCCGGTCAAAATGCCGGCCACGATGCCGTAGACGATAACGGGCCCGGCGATAACGAACATTTTGGCCGCCATGCCGAGCACCATGCCCTCCCGGCGAAAGTCGATGGCGGCGGCCGCCATGCTGTTGGCGAACCCTGTGATAGGCACCGCGGCGCCCATGCCGCCCAACTCGCCCAGATGGTCATACACGCCCAGCGCCGTCAACAACACGCCGGCGGAAATCATCGTGGCCAGCGTCAGAGCGATGGCTTCCACTTCGGTGGGCTGCCGCTGGCGGAAGTAATCGAAGACAAACTGGCCTGCGAAACAAATGGAGCCGCCCACGAGAAACGCGCGGCTGATCAGGAGGGGTACGTTGGGCTTCGGGGCCCACTGCGCCACCAGCCGGGCATAGTCTTTCGCCCCTTCGATGGCGGTTTGGTCGCGATCCACGGTCGTCACCTCCCTGGCGCTGCGGTGGAACAGAACATGGCCGCGCGAACGCGGCGCGGGGCGTTGTCGTGCTGGGCGTGCGGGCGCGCCGCGGCCGCGCGGCACCAATCCGCCCGCTAGTATTCCGCACCAGGGAAAAGGTTACGCGCCGGAGGAAAGGCTACACGCCGGAGGAGAGACGGGTGAGGTTCTTGCGCAGGCGGGCAGCTTGCACGGTATTGGCCAGGAGCATGGCGATGGTCATGGGCCCCACACCGCCGGGCACGGGCGTAATCCAGCCCGCGACCTGGCGGGCCGCTTCGAAGTCGACGTCGCCCACCAGGCTGCCGTCTTCCAGGCGGTTGATGCCCACGTCGATAACGGCCGCGCCCGGCTTGATCCAGTCGGCCTTCACCATGCGCGGCCGGCCCACGGCGGCTACCAGAATATCGGCTTCCCGGCAAATGGAAGGAAGATCACGAGGGCG
>QGSR01000117.1 GCA_003387805.1 Bacillota bacterium
GGCGTGTCGGGCCGCCACGTGCACGTGTCCCGGGAAGCGCTGGAGATTTTGTTCGGCCCGGGCTATGAGCTGACGAAAGTGCGGGACTTGTCTCAGCCGGGGCAGTTTGCCGCGGCGGAAACGGTGACCATCGTGGGGCCGAAGCGCGCCCTGGAAAACGTCCGCATTCTGGGTCCGGCCCGATCGCTGACACAAGTGGAGATTTCCAGGACCGACGGCTTCACCTTGGGCGTGCATCCGCCGGTGCGCCTCTCGGGCGATATCGAGGGGACGCCGGGCATCACCATCGTGGGGCCGCGCGGCGAACTTCACATTAATGAAGGCTTGATCGTCGCGGCGCGCCACATTCACATGACGCCCGACGACGCGGCGCGGTTCGGCGTCGTGGACGGCGAGCTGGTGGCGGTGCGAGCCGACACGGCGCGCCCGGTGGTGTTCCGCGACGTGGTCGTGCGGGTGCGGAACGATTTCGCGCTGGATTTCCACATCGACACCGACGAGGCCAACGCCGCGTTCCTCACCACCGGCGACGTGGCCACGGTGCTGCGCCAAACGCCGCGGAAGGGGAAGGAGGCCGGCCGGTGAGGCGGGGCGCCCGGGCGCCGGGGGCCGGCTTCCTGCCACGCCCATGAAGCCACTGTCCGTTCCCGGTTACGTTGCATCCATCTGCGCCGTGCTCAAAGACGCCGGCTACGAGGCCTACGCCGTAGGCGGGGGCGTGCGCGACGCGCTCTTGGGCCGCGCTCCCAAAGACTGGGACGTGGCCACCAGCGCGCCGCCCGAGGAGGTGCAGCGGCTCTTCCCGCGCACGGTGCCCACGGGCATCGAGTTCGGCACGGTCACGGTGCTGATGAACGGCCACGCCGTGGAGGTGACGACCTTCCGCGGCGAAAGCGGCTACTACGACGGCCGGCACCCCGAGTCGGTGCACTTCATCGGCAGCATCGAAGACGATCTGGTGCGGCGGGATTTCACCATCAACGCCATCGCGTACGACCCGCAGACGAACACGGTCGTCGACCCCCATAACGGGCGGTCGGACCTGGCCCAGCGGCTCATTCGCGCCGTGGGCGATCCGAACGAGCGGTTCCGGGAGGACGGCCTGCGGGTGCTGCGGGCCGTGCGCCTGGCGGTGGAACTCCGCTTTTTCATCGAACCCGAGACGAAAAAGGCCATGCGCCGCCACGGCGGCAAGCTGCTGCAAATCAGCCGGGAGCGCATCGGCCAGGAATGGCGCCGCATGCTGGCGGCGCCCGAGGCGGCCCGGGGCCTGGCCATTCTGAGCGAGCTGGAGCTGCTGCCGTACGTGCTGCCGGCACCGGCGGGGCAGGCGCCTTCCGCGGCCCGGATCGTGCGCACCATCGCGGCCCTCGACCGCGCGCCCGGCGGCAGCCTGGCCGTCAAGACGGCCCTCGTGCTGTACGGGCTGGGCGGCGCCGAGCTGGACGAGTACTGGCTCCGACAACTGGTCTACCCGAGGCGGGTGATGCGGGAGACGCTCCACATCGTCCGCTTCATGCGAGCCTTCAACCCGGACCAGCTGAAAGACGACGCCGCGCTGCGCCGGTTCATGAGCACTCTGGGCAGGCCCTTCGCGGCCGGGTTTTTCGAGGCGTGGCGGGCGTGGCGCTCGGGCAAGCAGGCGCGCCTTTTGCAGGAGCGCGCCGCCCGCATTCTACGGCGCGGCGACGCTTTGGCTCCGGCGGAGCTGGCCGTGGACGGCCACGACGTCCGCCAGGCTTTGCCGGACGCGGCGGGCCGCGAGATCGGAGAGGCGCTGCAGGATCTTCTCGACCACGTCCTGCAGCACCCCGAGGACAACAACCGGGAACGCCTGCTGGCGCTGCTGGCGGCGCGGCGCCCGGGCGCCCGTTAGTATTGCGCCAGGCTGCCGCTCTTGCGGGCTTTGCGCTCCATGCGGCTGAAGACGACCACGCCGAGAACCACGCACGCGGCCGCGTTGAGCACCGCCGCCAAGAGGCGCCCGGTCCCCAGATCCGTCAAGAACGTTCCCTGCGTCATGGCCTCGTTGAGCAGCCGGCTGACCAGGGACAGGGGCAGCAGCGCCACCACGGGCCCCGGCAGCAGCGCCGGCGCGCCGATCAGCGCCAGCAAGATCCACTGGAAAAACAGGAGCAGCGCATCGATGCGTTTGTACACCAGCGCGAGGCCCGCCACGGCGAAGCCGATGCCGTAGGCGGTGGCCGTCGCCAGCAGCAGCAGCGGCACGATGGTCACGAGGTCGATGGTCAGCTGGCGCCCCGTCGTCAGCAGCATCGCGGCCAGGATGACGCCCGACATGATGAGGTTCGTGACCGTGGTGGACGCCGTCTCGAAAAACGCCGCCCACCGAAAGCCCACCGGCGTCATCATCAGCTGCTCCAGCGTGCCCAGCCGGGCCTCGTTCATGATGCTGTAGGCCAGTTCGGAATGACTGGACAGCGCCAAAAACCACAAGAAAAAGCCGACGATGGTCGCGTCCAGCGTGTCTCCCAAGGCGACGGGCGAGCCGCCCACGAAGCCGGCGATGCCGCGCGCGCCGAAAAAGACCACGAGGAACAAGACGTACACGTTGATGAGCTGGGTCAGCGTGTTGAAGGCGTAGCGCTTGAGCATGATGATGTTGCGGTTCCACATCGCGACGGCCACCGCGGACAGCCCGGAGGGGACGGGAGACCCCGGCGCCTCGGACGCGGCCACCCTCGGGTCAACCTCCAAGCCTTTCATCGCGCGACCTCCTTCACCGCTGCGCTTTCGCCTTGCGTCACCCGCAGGAACACTTGCGCCAGGTCGGGTTCGGAGCGGGAAATCCCCGCCAGCGCCAGGCCGGACGAGCGCAGCACGTCGATCATGTCGTAGAGCTGACCGGCATCGGCCACCGTCGCGTCGAACCGCGTCTCGCCGCCTTCGGTCTGCCAGTCGCTTATGACGAATCTCTCCTCCAGGCGACGGCGCACGTCGTCGCCGGCCGCGCCCGCCAGCCGGATGGTGTACGCCTCGGTGCGAAACAGCGCCATCAAATTGGCCACTTGGTCATCCACCACGACGCGGCCGCGCTGGACGATGATGACCCGCTGGCACAAGTCCCGCACCACGTCCATGTCGTGGCTGGACAGCACGATAGTGCGGTGATGATCCGCGGCCAGCTGCTTCAGCTCGTGGCGGAGCGTGTAAGACGCGTGGAGGTCCAGCCCCAGCGTGGGCTCGTCGAGGAACAGAACCGGCGTCTCCCGGGCGAACGCGCAGGCGACGGCCACCTTTTGCTTCATGCCCGTGGACAGCTCGTTGACCGGCGTGGTGGCTTTCTCGGTCAAGCCGAACCGCTCGATGAGCTCGTCGTGAAAGGCCCGCCGGCGGCGGGGGCTGATCCCTTGCAGGCCGGCGAAGAAGGCCAGGTTTTCGCGCACCGTCATGCGCCAGTACGTGTTGCGGGCGCCTTCGAGGACCGCGGACACCAAGCGGTACATTTCGTTGCGCCGCTGCGAGAAGTCTTCCCCGAACAGGCGCACCGCGCCCGCGTCGGGCTCCACCAGCCGCAGAATGCACTTGATGAGCGTCGTTTTGCCGGCGCCGTTGGGGCCCAGCAGCCCCAGGATTTCGCCGGGCTGCACCGAGAACGACACGTCGTCGACGGCCACCAGCGCTTTGCCGCCGGAGCCGTACGTCTTGCGCATGCCCTCGACGTCCAGCGCCGCTTCCACCACGGCAGGCGCCACCTCCACGGCTCTGCATCAACTAACTCAACCTGATACGTTAATTTTTTAACATCCCATCTTGAATTTGTCAACTGTAGTCGAGCTTTTCGATTTGCTGCTTCAGGCGCTTGTTGACAACGTGGGTGTAGCGCTGCGTCGTCGCGATGGACTCGTGCCCCAGCAGCTCCTGGATGGAGCGCAGATCCGCGTCGCGTTCCAGCAGCTGCGTCGCCACCGTGTGGCGCAGCTTGTGCGCGCTGACGGCGTCCCGCTGGATGCCGGCGGCCTGCGCGATGCGCTTGACCAGGTAGTGCACGCCGTTGCGGGTGATGGCGTATCCCCGCCGGCTGCGGAAAAGGCGGCGGGGGAGAGGGCACTTGGGGTTCACTTTGCGCTGGGGCAAGTAGCGCTGGATGGCCTCGGCCAGCTCGGCCCGCATGGGCACGACCCGCTCTTTCGCGCCTTTGCCGTACAGCACGATGCTGCCCGTCTCGAAATCCACGTTCTGGACGTTGAGCTCCACCAGCTCGCCCAGCCGGCAGCCGGTATATAGGAACATGGAGAAGATGGCCTTGTCCCGCACCGGGTCGGGGCCGTGCTTTTCGGCGGCCTCCAAGAACCGGCGCGCCTCGGCCGCGGACAAAAACAGCGGCTGCTTGCGGGGCACCTTCGGCGGCCGCAGCTTGACGGTGGGGTCGTCGTCGATGAGGCCGCTGTCCAGCAAGTAGCGGTAAAACCCCCGCAGCGCGCTGAGTTTCCGCGCCCGCGTGATGTGGACATTGTCCCGCTCCTCCTGCAAGTGCCGGTTGAATTCCCTGAGCAGGTAAATGTCCACCGCGTCCAGCTCGGTGCCTCTTTCTTCCAGGAAACGCAGAAACACGCGCAGATCGTGCAAGTACGCGTCCGCGGTCCGGGCCGAGAAGCCCTTTTCGGTGATGAGATAGTTGTAGTAATCCTGGATCCACGGATGGGGAAACCGCGCTCCGCCCATGCCAACACCCCTTCGCCGACTCTTTTTCTGCGGACGGGGAAGGGGGTCCTGCCGGCGGGAAGCGGCCCGCCGCGCAGGCACGGGACGACGCACGGCCGCCCTGGTGCAGGTCTATTGCCGGTGGCGCCCTGTGGCCGCATGCGGCGGGCCCAGGCGGCTGCGCAGCCCGATGTAGAGCGCCCACGCCGCGCACCCGGCGCCGAGGCCGAGGAAGCTCGCGCCGTACCCGAAGGCCTCGGTGGTCAGGCCCAGCACAAAGGCGCCGACGCCCATGCCCACGTCGACGGCGCTCTCCTGCAAGGCGAACACGATGCCCGTGCGCCGAGGGGACGCGTGTTCGGCCATCATGGAGCCCAGCACGATGATATTGCCCGTGAAGCCGAATCCCGCCAGCACCGCGCTGAGCATGGCCGGGACGACGGACGGAAAAGCCGTCAGCAGGACGACGCCGGCGCTGTAGACCAGAAACATGGGGAAGAGGGCCTTCACGCGGCCCAGCCGGTCGGACAGCGCCCCGCCGGCCAAACCGCCGGCCACGCCCGCCACCGACAGCACCGTGAAGTACACCCCGTGGTGGCCGACGCCCGCCGCCTGGCCGAACAACGGCACGAACGTCAGGATGGAGCCCTGGGCCATGGCCAGCACGGCTGCCGTCAGCGCGGCGAAGCGGGACCAGTAAGGGTCCAGCACTTCCCGCCACGGTCCGAGGCCGCGTACCGGCCGCCGGTCGGCCGGGGCCGCCGCGGCCGGATCCCGAACAGGCGAGCGGTCTTCCTGCAGCAACACGCTGACGGCCACGCCCACGGCCCCTACGATGAAACAGACGAAAAACACCGCGGCAAAGCCGCTGCTTCCGGCCAGCGCGATGGCCACGGGCGGGCCCACGGCGGCGCCCAGCGATTTGAAGGCGCCGGCCAGTCCCAAGCCCGTGGCCCGCATATCCGGCGGGCTCAAGTCCACCGCCAGGGCGCTGGACGCGCTGATGAAGGCCGCCGGCCCCACGGCCTGCAGCACGCGCACGACGGCCACCTCGGACACCGAGTCCGACAGCCACAACCCGGCCGCCGCCAGCGCGAAGGCCGCGTTGCCGATGATGAGCGGCGGCCGCCGGCCGATGTTGTCCGTCATGGGCCCGAAGACGAAGCGAAACGCCACGGCGGCCAGCAGCCCGATGCTGGACAGCAGCCCCGCGTGAAAGGCGCTGCCGCCGACCTCAACCACGTAGAGGGGAAGAGCCGTCAGCGCCACGTACAGGTTGAACATGCCCGTGAAGCTGACGACCAGCAACAGTTTCATGTTCCGGCCGGCGGCCAGGCGCGCCACGTTTTTCAGTCCGATTCGCCTCCGACCGTCTATTTGTCCGCCGGAGGGCGACTTCCTGCTGGACGGAGCGCTCACAACTCCTTACAACATCGCGGGTTTTGCCGCCGTTATTTCACGGAGTTGGACGTCGTCTATCAATGGGGCAACAAGACGTCGAGCGGTCCCACGACCCGTTTGCCCCTGGAGGATCGTACTGTATTAAATGTACCTTTCGTTGAGCAAGAGAGCGTGCGCGAAGGTCCCGGCGGCTACGCCGGGAGCGCCCGGCGCAGCTGCCGCAGATGGTA
>QGSR01000118.1 GCA_003387805.1 Bacillota bacterium
CGCCACGGCGGTGCCCCCCAGCAGGCAAAAGGGCACGTCCGCGCCCAGGCGCACGCCGATGTCGGCCAGCCGCCCGATGTCCAGCCCCAGCGCCCACAGCTCGTTGGCACCCACCAGGGCCGCCGCGGCGTTGGCGCTGCCGCCGCCGAGGCCCGCCGCCACGGGAATGTGCTTGTCGATTTGGAGCGCTAGATCCGGCATGGCCTCCGGCGCGCGCCCCGCCTCCAGCATGGCCTCCCGCAGCGCGCGGACGGCCCGCCGGGCCAGATTGGATTCGTCGGTGGGCACGGCCGCGGCGTTGACGCCGTTGCCGTTGAGAACGACGCGGGCGTCATCGCCACCCAGCGGCGTCAGCGTCACGAAGTCGCTCAGGTCGATGGATTGCATGACGCTTTCCAGCAGATGGTAGCCGTCGGCGCGGCGCCCGACGACGTCCAGCGTCAAGTTGATTTTGGCCGGTGAACGGACGATGAGCAAGGCCGGCTCCCTACTGTCCGCCGGAGAACGCGTCGCGGATCCAGCGCCACGTCCGGACGAAGAAGTTGGCCCGCCCCACGTCGGCCGCCGCCAGCGCCGGCACCCGGGCCAGTTCCTGATCGCCCAGGTAGGCCACCACCTCGCCCACCACCTCGTTGACGGCGATGGGCGCCTTCAGGTCCGCCCTGGGCACCACCCGGTACCGCACCGCGTCCGCGTCGAAGCGGTGCACGAACACCCGCAAGTCGGCCCCGGCCCGCACGGGCACGTCCTCCCGGGCCGCATCGGGCACGGGCACCGTGCCCGCGGACTGGCCCTGCGGCAGCACCGTGTGCCAGCGGAAATTGTCGAAGCCGTAGTCCATGAGCCGGACGGTCTGCGCGGCCCGGGCCTGCTCGCTGTCGGTGCGCAGCACCACCGAGATGAGCCGGATGCCGTTGCGCTCCGCGGTGGCCACCAGGTTGTAGCCGGCGTTGTTGGTCCAGCCCGTCTTCAGGCCGTCGGCGCCTTCGTAGGCCCGCAGGAACGGCCGGTTGGTGTTGATCAGGTCAAACGCGGGCCGGGTGGCCGTGGGCTGACGGAGCCGGTAGGAGTCCATGGACGTCAGTTCCAGCACTTCCGGATACTTCGTGATCAGCTCCCGGGTCAGAATGGCCATGTCGCGCGCCGTCGTCTGGTTCGGCGGCTGCCCCTCCGGCGCGGGCAGGCCGTCGCTGTTGACGAAGCGCGTGTTGGTCATGCCCAGCTGCTGCGCCCGCAGGTTCATGGCCTCGACGAAGGCCGCTTCACTGGCCGCCAGATGCTCCGCCACGGCCACCGTCGCGTCGTTGGCCGAATGAATCGCGATGGCCAGCATCATCTCCCGCAGCGTGAACGACTCGCCCGCCGCCAGCAGCGCGCTGGAGCCGCCGATGCTGGCCGCGTACGGGCTGACGATGACCCGGTCGTTCCACGACGCGATGCCGCGGTCCACGGCTTCGTACGTCAGCAGCATGACCATAATCTTGGCCAGGCTGGCCGGCTCGGTAATCATGTCGGGATTTTTCGCCCACAAAATCTGCCCGGTGCCCGCCTCCATCAGCAGCGCGGACTCCGCGGGAATGTCGAACTGCAAAACGCCCTGGGCCGATGCCGCGGCCGGCCCCAGGAAAAGCATGGACAATATCAGCAATACAACAGCCACAGTACTGCGCCTGCGCACGATGACGCCTCCGCCTCCGAACGGGCGCCGCACCCGGATGGCGCGCCCGGGTTGATGGTCCCATTTCGCGCCCGCGAGAATCCCCATGGTTGTTCCGCGCGGGCGGGCGAGATCCTGCTCCGGGAAAATGGAGATTGTTGCCGGTTTTCCCGGCGGCACGAAGCCCTTAGAAACATCATACACCAATAGGAGCCCGCGGATCCGCCGTCTTCACACAATTGCGGGAGGGATCGGACTTCGTGTGGTTCGACCGCGTCGTCCTGCGCCCCGGCGCCGCCGGCCCGGCCGTGGCGGAAGCGCGCCGGCGCCTGCGCAAGCTGGGCTTCATCTTCCCGCCCGGCAGCGACGCCCGGCCGTACGACGAGGCGCTGGCCGCCGCCGTGGCCCGGTTTCAGGCCGCCTGCGGCCTCCGTCCCGACGGCGTGGTGGGCCCGGCCACGTGGCGCCGCCTCCTGGAAGACCGCCTCGGCCCGGCCGGCCGGTGCCGCGGGGCCGGACCGGAGACGCCGCCTTCGCCCGGGGAAGAGGCCGCGCCGTGGGCGCCGCCGGCCGGAGACGCGGCTTCGCCGTGGGCGCCGGCCGCCGGGGCCGCGGCCGCGGGCGCGTCCATTCACGTCTCGCTGGCGGAGCGCCGCCTGACCCTGCGCTGGCGGCCTCCGGGCACCGATGAGGCGGACGCCCGCGAGTTGTCGTTTCCGGTGGCCGTAGGACGGGCCGCCTCGCCCACACCGGCGGGCCGCTACGAGGTCAGCGAGCTGATCCTCCACCCGGGCCCGCCCCTGGGCACCCGCTGGATTCGCCTGCGGCCCGGCGCCTGCTCCATCCACGGCACGGATGAGCCGTGGACCGTAGGACAAGCGGCCACGCCCGGCTGCATCCGCATGTACAACAAGGACGTGGAGTTCGTTTTTCACCGCCTCGCGCCCGGGGCCCCGGCCTTGATCGCATAGCCGCCCGGCCCGCCCGCGCCGGCGCCTGCGGCCCTTGCAGGAACCGTCTCGCCCGCCGGGGAAAATTAGATGAAAGCGATTGTATCGAGCGAATCGCCAGGCCTAAGGGGGACGAGCGCAATGGCCGTAACGATGGGCAAGCTGCGCGGATTGCAGCAGCTGTCGACCGAAGAGGGGATTTTCACCATTCTCGCCTGCGATCAGCGCGGCGCCATGGAACGCATGATGAAGGCCGCCGGACGCGCCGTCGACCACGCCTCCGTCGTGCAGATGAAAATCGACATCGTCGCGCCCCTGGCCAAAATGGCCAGCGGCGTTCTCCTCGATCCGGACTACGCGGCCGCCCACCTCATCGCGGCCGATGCCATGCCCGGGCGCACGGGCTTGGTGGTGTCCCTCGAAGAGACGGGCTACGCGCAGCGCGACGGCGACCGCCTGACCCGTCTGCTCGAAAACTGGGGCGTCGACAAGATCAAAGCCATGGGCGCGTCGGCGGTGAAGCTGCTGGTCTACTACAACCCCCGGCGGGAAGCGGCCGCGGAGCATCAGCGCCGCATCGTCGAGGAAGTGGCCCGGCAGTGCCAGGCCTACGACATTCCGTTCATGCTGGAGCCGCTGGTTTATCCGACGAAAGACGGCGACCAGGAGGCGTTTGTCCGGGAAAAGCCGGACCTGGTGGTGGAAACGGCCCGGCACATGAGCGAGTACGCGGTGGACCTGCTCAAGATGGAGTTTCCCGTGCACCCTTCCGTGACCGACGAAGGGCAGTGGCGGGAGCAGTGCCGGCGGCTGGACGAGGCGTGCCGCGTGCCGTGGGCCCTGTTGTCCGCCGGCGTCGGCTTCGAGGAGTACAGCCGGCAGCTGCAGATCGCCTGCGAAGCCGGCGCGTCGGGCTTCGTCGCGGGCCGCGCGATTTGGCGCGAAGCGGTGGAACTCACCGACGAGACCAAGCGCCGGCAGTTCCTGGACGAAACGATGCCGGGCCGGCTGCAGACGCTCATCGACATCGCGGTGTCCACGGGCACGTCGTGGAAAGAACGGCCCTCGCACGCCTACTCCATGGCCGACGTGCCGGAAGACTGGTACGCGCAGTACAAAGGCTTCCAGATCTGAGAAAGGCGCCGCGGCCCGAGCGGCGGCCGGACGCCAAAAGGTGCTCCGCGGCGCACGCTGGCGCGGAGCACCTTTTGTTGTTTCGCCGGCGGCTGCGTCCGGCGCCCCTCCGCCCGGCCCCCGGCCGCCGGCGGCCGCCCCGCTCCGCCGCCTCTATCCGGCTCCGGCCTGCGCCACGGGCCGCCCGCGCGGCACGCCCAGCCTCCTTCCCGGCGGCAGCGGTCCCTCCCCGCCGTCCTCCAGCCACGGGTTGACCCGCAAAATTTCGTCCAGGTCCGCGTGGTAGCGGCGGCTCAGCTTCCACAAAGTGTCCCCCGGCTGGATGACGACGAACGTAAACGTGGGCGGGTCCTCTTCCGGCGGCGGCACGGCCACCGCCTCCACGATGGCTTCCCGCTCCACCGGCCGGGTCAGCTTGGCCCGCACTTCAACCCGCACGTCCGCCTCCACCGCCTCGCGGCTGAGCAGGTCCAGCTCGACGGAGGCCACTTCGGCGTCGACTTCCGCCTCCATGCCGGGCTCCGCCCCGGCCAGCGGCACCTCGGCCTCCAGCGGCACCGCCCGGCGCCACGCGGCGAAGTGCACCGGCTGCCCTTCCGTCCTGGCCACGTACAGCACGCCCACGTCCACGTACCCTTCGGCAATGATTTTGTCGCCCAGCACGAGGACGTCTTCGACCGCCGCGTGGGCTTCGGCGGCCAGCAGCCGATCGACGGGCGGGTGGCCCGGCGGCAGCTCCAGCGTCTGCTGCAGCCGCTCGTCGGCCGTACCCTCCCCGATCCATTCCTCCAAGCCGAAGGTGGCGGTGCGGTAGTGAATCTCGGTGCCTTCGGGTCCCGCCAGGCCCACCAGCAGCGGCAGCCGCAGCACCGCCGCGGCCTGCACCGTCAGCTCCACGTCGGCGAACAGCTCCACCTGGCGGCCCCCGCCCACGACGAACGCGTCCACGCCGCTGACGCGGGCAACCGCCGTCAAGCCGGCGCCTGAGCGCCCCCCGGAGACCGCTTCCGGGCCGCCGCCGGCGGCTCCTTCTTCCAGTTCGAAGCGGTACGTAAAGGGCGTCTCGCCGTGCCACTCCACGGTGACCAAGTCGCCGTTCTCGTCGACGCACAGGGCGCGGTAATCCACGGAGCCGGAAACGACGACGCGGCGGGCTTCGCCCGCGGCGCCGGGGTTTTCCCATTCGGCCGACGCCCGGGCCGCGGCCCAAACGTCCACGACGCGGGCCAGCGGCACGTCGGCGTCCACCGGCAGCGTGCCCTGCACCGAGAGATGCGTGGCGCCGCCGCCCCGCACGTGCTCCACTGCGGTTTCCTGCACGTCCGCCTCCGCGTCCTGCGGCAGCGCCTCGCCCCGCACGAACACTTCCGCCTGCTGGTACTCCTTCACCCGGCCCCTGACCGACACGATGACTTCCACGTCCACCCCGCGGCCGTCGTGGTGCAGCTGCACGTCCATGTCTTCGGGAAAGGCCGCGACCTCCACCGCCGCGCCGGGATGCGCGCCGGGAACGTCCAGCACCGCTTCAAACACGCCGCCCCGCCGCCAGCGGTGCCGGTACAGCACTTCCCGGTACTCCACCGGATCAAAAGCGGCCGACACGTCGTCGTCCAGGCCGTAGCCCGGCTCGGCTTCGATGTCGCGGGCCTCGGCCCGCTCCTCCCGCTCGTGGGCGTAGATGATGACAAAGTCCACCGCGCCCTGCACCACCACCTCGTCGTCGCCGGCCTCCCAGCCGGTGACGACGGGCCGGGCCGCGACGCGCACCACGCGCGCGATGTCAGGCAGCGCGGCGGGCAGCTCCAGCGTCGCCTCGGCCACCGCCTGCCGGCTGGCCGTCCCGATGAGCCGTGCCATCCGCACCGCCTGCCGCTGCAAAGTGACGTCCACGCCTGCTCCCCCTTTCGCCCCGTTGGCCGCTGCCTTGGCCGGCATGTCCGCCGGACCGCCGGGCCGGCCCCGTCTCACCCCGCGGACCGCCCCCGGGCCGTTCTCTCGGCTTAACGGTATTCGGCCGGACGAGGAAACATGCTCCCGTGCCGCGGCGCACCCGGCCGGCCGGCGCCGGACAGCCGTCACCCTGACGCCGTGCCTCGGGCGGCGGAGCCCTCCCGCAGGACGCGCCACAGACGCTGGTCTTCCGCGCCCACGCCGGCCAAATAGGCGCCCGCCAGCCGGTACCGGCGAATGATGCTGATCCGGGCGGCCAAGGACGCGGCGGTTTCCAGCCACACCACCGCGTCGCCCTGGTCCAGACGGGCCGAAAACACCGGCCGCCCGGCGGCCTCGTCCCCTTCGGGCCGGACCCGGGCGCGGTACGCCGCCGCCATGGCCTGCGCATAGGGCAAAAAGCGGGCCGAATCCCCGGACAAAGCCACCGCTGCGACGCCGACGGCCAGCAGGCACCGCCACGGCGGCAGCCGCCGGACGGCGGCCCGCACCCACGGGCCCAGCTCCCGGGGCGCCGGCGGGCGCAGGCGGCCGCCGGCCCGGATGAAAGCGGGAGGCGTCAGCACGATGCGATGCGCGAG
>QGSR01000119.1 GCA_003387805.1 Bacillota bacterium
AGGCATCGCCGTCCGCATCCGCCCGAAGACGGCCAACGCCCGGGCCACGCTGGCCAGCGTCGGGCAGCGCCAGGCCATCGCCCACGAAGCCGCCCTGCTGCTGGGGCTGAAGATGGACGTGGACGAGCCCGAGATGCGGCCCATCGCCCGCCAAAACCCTGACACCGGCGAGGTGGTCATGGCCATGGTGCCGGTGCTGCGCGACGAGCGGACTTTGATCCGGGCCATTGAGTACGTGCCGGTGCTGGAAGGCAGCGTCCGCAAGCCCGCTTCGTCGGGGCTGTGGCCGCCGGGGCGGGCCGGCGCAAGGGGCGGGCCGCCGTGACGGAAGGACCGCGCGTCATGGCCGTCGTCACCCTGCGCAAAGACCACCCGCCCGGCGGCGTGCCGGTGTTCGCGGCCGACGACGAAAGGCAGCGGGAGCGCATCGCGCTGCTGCTGGCGAAAATTTTGCAAGGGGTCGTGCACGACCTGGAGAACGGCGATTTCATCATCGTGCGCCACTGACGCGGGGAAGGGTCCCACGCCGGCGATTGACGCCAAGGCGCCGCGAGTGGTATAAAGAAGGCCGAACGCTGAGTATAGCGAGGCTTTGAAGTGAAGCAGCTTCCCGTAGTCGCCTTGGTCGGCCGGCCCAACGTGGGCAAATCTTCCCTGTTCAACCGCCTCATCGGGCGCCGGGTCGCGATCGTGGAGGATCAGCCCGGCATCACCCGCGATCGGCTCTACGGCCAGTGCCGCTGGCGCGACCGCGTCTTCACGGTGGTCGACACGGGCGGCATCGATCCGTACGCCACCGAAGACATCGCCGCGCAAAGCCGGGCTCAGGCCGAGATCGCCGTGGCCGAGGCCGACGTGGTCGTCCTGGTCGTCGACGGCCGCGAAGGCGTCCACCCGCTGGACGCCGAGGTGGCGGAGCTTCTGCGCCGCCGGGAAAAACCCGTCCTTCTGGCCGTCAACAAAATCGACAGCTACGGGCCCGATCAGGAAGCGGCGGTGCTGGAGTTTTACGAGCTGGGCCTGGGCGATCCCATCCCGGTCTCCGCGGAGCACGGCCGCAACACCGGCGAGCTGCTGGACCGGGTGCTGACGCTGCTGCCCGGGGACGGCGCGCCGGAAGAAGGCCCCGATCCTATCATGCTGGCCGTCATCGGCCGCCCCAACGTGGGCAAGTCGTCCCTGATCAACGCGCTGGCCGGCGAGGAACGCTCCATCGTCAGCGACGTGCCGGGCACCACCCGCGACGTGGTGGACACGGCCATCGTCTGGGACGGCACGCCTTTCGTCCTCCTGGACACCGCGGGCCTGCGCCGCAAGTCCCGCATCGACACGCCGGTGGAGCGCTACAGCGTCGTGCGGGCCGTGCGGGCGGTGGAGCGGTGCGACGTGGCCGTGGCGGTGCTGGACGCGACCGAAGGCGTCACCGAGCAGGACAAGCGCATCATCGGCATCGCCCACGAGGCGGGCAAAGGGCTGGTCATCGCCGTCAACAAGTGGGACCTGGTGAAAAAGGACAGCCACACCATGGCGCGGCTGGAAAAGCAGTATCGGGAGGAGCTGGCCTTCGCGGACTACGCCCCGTACGCGTTCATTTCCGCCAAGACGGGGCAGCGCATCGACCGGGTGCTGGAGCTGGCCCGGGCCGCGGCCGAGTTTTCCGCGCTCAGGCTGCGCACCGGCCGGTTCAACGAGGTACTGCAGGAAGCCGTGGCCCTCAGGCCGCCGCCGGCGGACAAAGGCGTGCAGCCCAAAATTTTCTACGGCTTTCAGGCCCGCGTCAAGCCGCCCGAGTTCGTGCTGTTCTGCAGCCACGCCGAGCGGCTCCACTTCTCGTACCTGCGCTATCTGGAAAACCAGGTGCGGGAGGCGTTCGGCTTCGTGGGCACGCCCATTCGCTTTCGGCTGCGCGATCGTCGAAAAACATGATATAATTTGGGTCGGGTGACGACATGAACGGGACTGTTATTTCTGTTTTGTTTTTGCTGGGCTGTTACGTCGTCGGGTCCATTCCCTTCGGCTACCTGATCGGGCGCTTGACGGCGGGTATCGACGTGCGCAAAATCGGCAGCGGCAACATCGGCGCGACCAACGTCATGCGCATATTAGGGCCTTTGCCGGCGTTGGTCGTCTTGTTTTTGGATGCGGCCAAAGGATGGTTGTGCGTCTGGCTGGCCATGCGGCTGGGCTTCAGCGACCCGCTCATCGCCGCGTCGGCCCTCGCGGTGGTGGCCGGCCACAACTGGTCGCTGTTTCTGAAGCTGAAGGGCGGCCGGGGCATCGCCACCGCCCTGGGCATTCTTCTCGGGTGGGCGCCTTACGTCGCGCTGGCTTTGGTGGGCGTGTTCGTCATCGTCGTCACCATCTCCCGCTACGTTTCGTTGGGATCCATCATCGCGTCGGCCCTGCTGCCCATGGCGCTCTTCGTCAACGGCCTGCCCAAGGTCTACATCGCGGCCGGCTTCGTGCTGAGCGTCTGGTCCATCGTCCGCCACATCCCCAACATCCGCCGGCTTCTCAGCGGCACGGAAAGCCGCTTCGGCGCGCGGGTGCACCCGCCCGGGCCGTCGATGTGACGCCGGGATAAACGGCCGGCCCTTCAGGCCGGATCCGCTCTCCGATGCCAGACCGCCTCCGAGCGGCGCCGAACCGGGCGCCGCTTTTTCGTCGCGGTGATAATCCCCCCGGGCCCGGAATATCACTTGTAGCGGACGGCGGGCCGCGCCGGGCTAGGCCGAGGGGGGAGAGCGCGTGGAGAAGTTCGACCTCTTTCACGACATCGCCGCGCGTACGGGCGGCAGCATTTACATCGGGGTGGTGGGCCCCGTACGCACCGGCAAGTCGACGTTTATCAAACGGTTCATGGATCTGCTGGTGCTGCCCCGCATCAAAGACGGCTACGACCGGCAGCGCACCCAGGACGAGCTGCCGCAGAGCGGCGCCGGGCGCACCATCATGACGACCCAGCCGCGGTTCGTCCCGGATCAGCCGGTGAGCATCGCGTTCAACGGCGCCACGGCGCGCGTCCGCCTGGTGGACTGCGTCGGCTACACGGTGCCGGGGGCGCGCGGCTACGAGGACGAGGACGGCCCCCGCATGGTGCGCACGCCGTGGTTCGAGGAGCAGATACCGTTTCAGCAGGCCGCGGAAATCGGCACCCGCAAAGTCATTGAGGACCACTCCACCATCGGCCTGGTGGTGACCACCGACGGCAGCGTCGCGGACTTGCCCCGGCAGGCGTACGTCGACGCGGAGGAGCGGGTGGTGGCCGAGCTGAAAGCGCTGGGCAAGCCGTTCCTGGTGCTGCTGAACGCGGTGGAGCCGGACTCGGGCGCGGTGCGGCAGCTGGCCGACGAGCTGTCGGAGAAGTACGGCGTGGCCGTGGTGCCGGTGAACTGTCTGCGCATGAGCCAGCAGGATTTGCTGGACGTGCTGCACGAGATTCTGTTCGAGTTTCCGGTGCGGGAAGTGTCCCTGCGGCTGCCCGACTGGGTGGAGGAGCTGGACGAGGACCACCCGCTGCGGCGCCAGTTTCTCGAGGCCGCGTGGGAGACGGTGGCGCCCGTTCAGCGGCTGCGGGACATGGACGACGCGGTGCAGGCGCTGGCCGGCTTTGACTTCGTCGACAAAGTGACCCTGGTCCGGATGGAGCTGGGGGAGGGGACGGCCACCGTGCGCCTGGGCACCCGCCGCAGCCTCTTCTACAAAGTGCTGGCGGAGATGACCGGCTTCGAGGTGGAGGGCGACCACCACCTGGTGCGCCTCATGAAAGAGCTGGCGGTGGCCAAGCGCGAGTACGACAAGGTGGCCGCCGCGCTGGCGGAAGTGTACGACATGGGCTACGGCATCGTGACGCCCACGCTGGAGGACATCGCCTTCGACGATCCGGAAATCATCCGCCAGGGCGGGCGGTTCGGAGTGAAGCTCAAGGCCGGCGCGCCGTCCATTCACATGGTGCGGGCCAATATTTACACCGAGGTCACGCCCTTCGTGGGCACCGAAAAGCAGGGCGAAGAGCTGGCCCGCTACCTGACCGAGGAGTTCGAGAAAGACCCCAGCCGCGTCTGGAACTCGGACTTCCTGGGCAAGTCGCTGCAGGAGCTGGTGCGGGAGGGCATCCAGAGCAAGCTGCACCGCATGCCCGAGCACGCCCAGAAAAAGCTTCAGGAGACGCTGACGAAAATCGTCAACGAGGGCAGCGGCGGGCTCATCTGCATCATCTTGTGAAATTCGTCGGGAAATTGAATGTTTTTTCTGCAAAGGCCGGCAGGAATGAGCCGCATGGGGGCGAAGGAACGCCCGTATGCGGCTTTCGGCCTTTTTTGCTATTCTGCTCATAATTTGAGCGGGATGCGGACAACATACCCTTCCGGTCACGATTCGCGGCGGCCGCCCGCCGGCGGGCGCGCCGCGGATGGACGGGCTGTTTCGGAGCCGGGGAAGGGGGTGAATAAGATGACGAAGGCGGATCTGATTGATCAGGTCGCGGCGCGCAGCGGGCTGACGAAGAAGGCGGCCGGACAGGCGGTGGACGCGCTGTTCGAGTCGGTGACGGAGGCCCTCGCGGCCGGCCAGCGGGTGCAAATCGTCGGTTTCGGCACGTTTGAGGTGCGGGAACGGGCGGCCCGGCGGGGGCGCAACCCCCAGACCGGGCAGGAGATCGAAATCTCCGCGCGCAAAGTGCCCGCGTTTAAGGCGGGAAAGGCGCTCAAAGACGCCGTAGGTCGGTAGGGGAAACGTTCCGCGTTGATTTGAGGCATCGGCGGCGCGCACGGGGTGTATGCGCACGGCGGTGCCTTTTCTCGTTCCTTTTCCCGTGCTATAATCTTGAACTATATAATTGCACTCACTTTTCCGGTTTCCGGCGTGTAGGAGGAAAGCGCGAGTGAAACGACCTGTAGGAGTCGGTCTTCTGGGCTGCGGCACCGTGGGCGCCGGCGTCGCGTCGATTTTGCAGGCCAACGGCGGGCGCATCGCGGGACGGGCCGGCGGGCCCGTGGAGCTGCGGAAGGTGGCGGTGCGGGACGTGAACAAGCCGCGGGAGGCGGCCATCCCGCCCGGCCTTTTGACCGGCGACCCGTGGGCCGTCGTGGAGGACCCGGAAGTCGACGTGGTCGTGGAACTCATAGGCGGCGTGGAGCCGGCCCGGGAGCTGATCAGCGAGGCGCTGCGGCGGGGCAAGCCGGTGGTCACGGCCAACAAAGAAGTGCTGGCCCGCCACGGCGCGGAACTGCTGGCGCTGGCGGCGCGGCACGGCGCCCATCTTATGTTTGAAGGCAGCGTCGCGGGCGGCATCCCCATCATCAAGCCGCTGCAGGAGTGTCTCGCGGCCAACCGCGTGCAGTCGATCATGGGCATTATCAACGGCACCACCAATTACGTGCTGACGGGCATGAGCCGCCGCGGCGTCGACTTCGAGACGGCCCTGCGGGAAGCCCAGGCCTTGGGATACGCGGAGGCCGATCCGTCCTCCGACGTGGAAGGCTACGACGCCGCGTTCAAAATCGCGATTTTGGCGTCCCTGGCCTTCGAGACGGCGGTGCGGGTGGAGGACGTGTACTGCGAGGGCATCTCCCGTATCACGCCCGCGGACATTGAATACGGCCGGGAGCTGGGCTACACGGTGAAGCTGCTGGCCATCGCCCGGGAGGAGGAGGGCCGGCTGGACGTGCGGGTGCATCCTACGTTCATTCCCGATTCGCACCCCTTGGCGGCGGTGAGCGACGTGTTCAACGCGATTTTCGTCCAGGGCGACGCGGTGGGCGAGCTGATGTTTTACGGCCGGGGCGCGGGCGGCCTGCCCACGGGCAGCGCGGTGGTCGCGGACATCATGGAGGCCGCCCGGCGCCTGCGGCGGGGGGGAACCGGCCTCGCGCCGGGGCCCCGCCGGGACCTGCCGGTGAAACCCGTGGAGGAGACGGTCTCCCGCTTCTACGTCTCGCTGCGGGTGGTGGACCGGCCCGGGGTTCTGGCGGCCATCGCCGGCGCGTTCGGGCGCCACGGCGTCAGCATCAACTCGGTCATCCAGAAGGGCCGCTTTGAAGACCCGATCGACCTGGTCTTCGTCACCCACGAAGTGCAGGAAGCCCATCTGCGGCGGGCGCTGGCGGAAATCGACCAGCTGGACGTGGTGCGGAACATCGGCAACGTCATCCGCGTGGAGGGACCCGACGCATGAGGGAGGACGTGACCATGGCGGGACGGCGCGGCGTCATCGCCCGCTACGGCAGGTTTTTGCCGCTGGCGGCGGAAGGACCGGTGGTGACGCTGGGCG
>QGSR01000120.1 GCA_003387805.1 Bacillota bacterium
CGGCCGGGACCACCTGGATGCGGGTTCGGTGGCGTCGCCGTACCGGGAAACCGAGGGCATGAAAGACGGCAGCGACGCCATCGCGGACTGGCCCATCCTGAACGCGCTGCTGAACACGGCCGCGGGCGCCACCTGGGTGTCGGTGCACCACGGCGGCGGCGTCGGCATCGGCTACTCGCTCCACGCGGGCATGGTGGTGGTGGCCGACGGCACCGATGACGCGGCCCGCCGCCTCGAGCGGGTGCTGACCACCGACCCCGGCCTGGGCGTCATTCGCCATGCGGATGCGGGTTACGAGAAAGCCATCGAAACCGCCCGGGCGAAAGGCATTCGGATGCCCATGCTGGAGCCCGAGGCCGACTGAACCAAAGACGAGAAAGGCCGCCTCGCGCGGCAAGCGGAAAAGGGACCGGGGGCGGATATGTCGGCGCCCGGTCCCTGTTTTCTTTGTATACGGTATCGGCGGGGCGCAGCCGCCGCCGCACCTGCTCGGCACCGACGCGCAACCGCCGCCGGTTTTGCTCGGCAGCGGCGCGCCTCATCCGCCCTTTGTCCGGTTTGTGGCTACGCGTTCAGAAGCGTTGCGAAGCGCTGGCGAAACGCCGCCACCTTGGGCGCGATGACGAGCCGGCAGTAGCCTTGGTTTGGATTGCGGCGGAAATACTCGTTGTGGTAGTCCTCGGCCGGCCAAAACTCCGTCAGCGGCACCACCTGGGTCACGATGGGGTCGTCCCACACGCCGGCCTCCGTCAGCTCCTTGATGTACGCCTCGGCCTCGGCCCGCTGTTCGTCATCGTGGTACAAAATGATGGAGCGGTATTGCGGACCGATGTCGTTGCCCTGGCGGTCCGGCGTGGTCGGATCGTGAATGCCGAAGAACACTTCCAGAAGCTGACGATAGCTGATGACTGCGGGATCGTATTTGATTTGCACCACCTCGGCGTGGCCCGTGGTGCCCGTGCAAACTTGCTCGTACGTCGGATTCGGCACGTGCCCGCCCGCGTAGCCCGACTGCACGGAACGGACGCCGCGCAGCTGTTCAAAGACGGCCTCCAGGCACCAGAAGCAGCCGCCCCCGAGGGTAGCCGTCCGCTCGCTCATGCCTCGACCTTCGCCTCGTAGCCAGCTTCCTTGACCGCCTCAACCAGCTCCTTGGGCTCGGCGGAGCCCCGCACCACCGCGAAGCCGTCGTCCAGGGACACCTCCACGTCCTCGACGCCCAGCACTTCTTTAATGGCTTTTTCGACGGCGGCTTTGCAGTGCGCGCACGTCATTCCGTCCACCTTGAGCTTGACCATTGCGCATTCGCCTCCGAATCGGGTTCGTTTCGGGTGGAGATTATACAAGTCCTAGGGTAATCTTAATCGTTCCACGGAAGCGGCGTCAACATGCGGTTATTACAAAATTTCAGACCGGTGGCGACGGGGACCACCGCGGCCCGGGGCGCCGCTGCCCGGGCGCCGCGGTGGTCGCACTGCGGCGCCCGGGCTGCCGCGACGGCCGCGCAGCGGTCGCACTGCGGCGCGGCCTGCCGCGACGGCCGCGCAGTAGAGCGGGACGCCTCGCACGTTGCACAGCCGCGGCGGGCCGTTCGCAACAGGTGGTCCGGCCACCTGACCACTTTTTTCGCAGCGGGAGTCCGGGTGGCGCGGCCCAAAACGCCGTTCTCGAGCGGGAAACCGCGTTCGCGGGTTAGACGCCTCCGCCCCGCGAACTGGTCCGGTGGCCGGACCACTGTGCAGGCCTCTGTTTCGAGAATGCATTCCGCTTCGGTGGCCGGACCACTGTGCAGGCCTCTGTTTCGAGAATGCATTCCGCTTCGGCGGTTCGACCGCCGTTCAGGCGTTTGCTTCGAGAAGGCGTTCCACGGCTCGCACTTTCTCGGCCATGGGAACGTTCTCGTCCCGCCGGTCGTCGATCTTGATGACCGTCGAAATACGCACCGCGCCCATGGTCGCCACCGCTTCGTGCATTGCGGCCACGGCTTCGAAAATGCGGCGCAAGTCGCCTTGAATGGTGGTGAACATCGGCTCGATCCGGTACTCCAGGTCCGGGTATTTGTCGAGCACCTTTATCGCCTCGGCCACGAACCGGCTGACGCCGGGCTCGCCCGTGCCCAAAGGCGCGACGCTGACGGCTGCGATGGCCATCGTACGTTCACCTCGCCCTATTGTTGTGAGCTATTCTAAAGCCTTCGCTTCATGTGCGAGCGTCTCCTTTCCGGCCGCCAACCCGGCCGGCAGCGTCGGAGCAGGATTCCGCGGGCGGCAGGTGAAAGGTCTGGTTGCAGTTGGAGGAGGGAAACGCCTTTGTCCTTGAACGAGACCGGAGGCACCTGTTCGACCGCCGGGCGGAGCGCTGCGACGAGTCGGTCAACGCGGGCGAAGGGTTTCCGTTTGCAGGCTACAACGCCGTGCTGGAGGCCGTCGCGCGGCAGGCCGCAGTCGGCCCGGGCATGCGCGTGCTGGACGTTGGCATCGGCACCGGACAAAACCGCTTCCCTAGGAGCTGCGGGTCGGCTTTGACCGCATCGTGTCGGCCTACGTCTTGCACGAGTTCAGCCCCGAAGGGAAAATGAAGCTGCTGCAGTCGCTGGCCCGGGACGCGCTGGCGCCGGGCGGCCTTATCGTCATCTGGCTTTGCCGTCCGGGGCCCGGCGGTTTCCGCTTTGCCGCAGCCTGCGGTGCGACGGCGAGAGGTGATTGGTGTTGCGCTATTTTCCGATATTGACCGGCGTGTTCGTCGCCGTGCTCATGATCAGCCAGGTGACGGCCGTCAAGCCCGTGGACATCGGCCTGTTCGGCATCATCATTACCGGTGCCGACCTGATTTTTCCGCTGAGCTATTTGATGGGTGACGTGCTGACGGAAGTGTTCGGCTTCGCCCGGGCCCGGGTGGCCATCTGGACGGGCCTGGGGGCCAACGTGCTGTTGAGCGGCGCCTTGTGGCTGGTGGGCTCCATCCCCGGCGAGGCCGGCTGGGTGGCGGAAGGCGGCCAGCAGGCGTGGGACATGCTGCTGGGTCTGGCGCCCCGCATCGCCCTGGCCAGCCTGACGGCGTACGTCGTCGGCGAGTTCGTCAACTCGTACGTGCTGGCCCGCATGAAAGTGGCCATGCGCGGGCGGCACCTGTGGCTGCGGACCATCTCGTCCAGCCTGGTCGGCCAGGGCGTCGACACGCTCATCTTTTTCCCCATCGCCTACGGCGGCGAGTGGCCGTGGCCGCTGCTTTTCCAAATTATGGCGGCGGCCTACGTGATCAAGGTCGGCGTGGAAGTGCTGCTGACGCCCGTGACGTACGCCGTGGTGACGTTTCTCAAGCGCCGCACGGGCGTGGACGTGTACGACTACGAGACGGATTTCAACCCGTTCCGCATACAGTTCGACGACTGAGGCGGCGGTGCGGGAGCCGGGGCGATGCCGCCGGACTTGGCCGTGGGCGGCAGCGAGCCGGGCGATGCCCCCGGCTGTCGTCGCGGGCGGCCGGGCCACGGCCATGCCGCCGGCTTTGGCCGCCGCCGTCCTTTCGCCGGGCTGCGGCCCGGCCGGGCCGTTGGACAGGCCCGCCGTTTCAGCCGGCGAACTCTTGCCACACCGCGTGGAGCTCTTCGGCGTCAACGGCGGCCGACGCCCCGTGGCGAAGGCTGACGCCCGCCCGGACCCGGGCCAGTTGCTCCTCGAAGCGGAGCACCGCGTTGCGGGAGTTGTTCAGCAGCAGCCACGTGCGGCGTTTGTGCCATTCCTCCTCGACGGTGCGCAGCGTTGCCTCCGCCTGCTCCCAGCGCTCGGCGGCCACCTGCCGGCCGAGATTTTGGAGCAGCGCTTCCATCCGCGACTCCGGTCGCCATGCCGTGAACGCCAGCCCGGCGGCCACGACGAGGCCGATGATGGCCGCTGCGAGCAGGTTGAAGTTGATGCGCGGGATTTTGCGTCGGCCCATGGCCCGGCCTCCTTGTGTCGGTAGTCGGTTGGTGCTCTCCGCCGTCCGGATGCGGCGGGGTCACCACCGCTGCGCCGCATCACTCCGACACTTTGTTTTCCTGCGGCACGTGCTGCAAGTCGTCGTGCAGATCGATGTACAGATTTCCTTGCGTATCCAGCTCGGCGTAGTAGACGTCGGCCATTTCGTGTCCCCGCCCGCGTACTTGCTCGACCAGCCACGCCTCGGTCAGGCCGAGCTGCTCGAGGTTGGCATGGACGATATGGCCGTCCACGATGAGCTCCGTGGCGGGCCCTTTGTACGCCGTCGGTATGTTGAGATCGGCCGGCGTGGCCGGCAGCAGCTGCGACTTCTTCAGCACCGACAGCTGCCCGCCCGGTTCGACGATGGCGAACTCCACCTCTCCCATGGAGAAAACGCCCTGGCTGCGCAGCTGCATGCGCAGGTCGTCGAGATTGTAGTTGAGCCGCTTCAGCGCGCCTTCCAAAATTTGTCCGTTCTGGACGACGACGGTGGGCTCGCCGTCCAGCAGCTTGCGCAGGCGGCGGCTGTACAAACTGAGACTGGAAGTGACCAGGCCCCAAAACGTCCACAGCAGCAGCGCCAGCCACGTCGGGACGAACTTGAGGTCCGGCTCGATGGACAGGCTGGCGGCGATGCTGCCGACGGTGATGCCGAAGACGTAGTCGAAGAAGTTGAGCTGAGCCAGCTGACGCTTGCCGAGCACCCGCGTCAGGGCGAGCATGGTGAAAAACGTGACCGTGCTGCGGATGGCGATGACGAGGCTTTCCGGCACGTCGGACCCCCTCCCGGGTGTAGCATCCCCACGCTGCCGGGCGAAGGTGCCTTCGGGCCGATGGCTGGGCCGGGCTGTGTTGGGCCGGGCCGATGGTTGGGCCGGGCTGGTGGTTGGGTCGGGCTCGTCGTGCGGCCGGACCGGCGGCGCGGCCGAGGCGGTGGTCCACCCGAGCCGATGGCCGTTCGGCCGTTCCGGGCCGGGCGGGGTCCAAAGCTCTGCGCGATGGCTGGCGGCTTCGGGCGGCCCGAGACGAAGAGCATCGCCATGGGTGACGACGACAACCGACTTCATGTTCATGGGTGGAGCCAAACGCCGGAATCATCGCCGTGGATGGCGAGCCTGCCCCCGGACGGTCTCCTTCCAAGGTCCTGAGCTATAATTGCCGGCTTCGGGCGGTCCGAGACGAAGAGGATCGCCATAGGTGACGACGAAAACCGACTTCATGTTCATGGGTGGAGCCAAACGCCGGAATCATCGCCGTGGATGGCGAGCCTGCCCCCGGACGGTCTCCTTCCAAGGTCCTGAGCTATAATTGGCGGCTTCGGGCGGCCCGAGACGAAGAGCATCGCCATGGGCGGCGATGAAAACCGATTTCATGTTCATGGGTGGAGCCAAACGCCGGATTCATCGCCATGGATGGCGATTTCGCTTCCGAACCGGCGGCCTCCAAAGCTCTGAGCGATGACCGGCGGCTTAGGCCGGCCCGTGCCCGAACGACGCCGTCACGGATCGCGCTGAAAATCGGTTTCGTGTTCATGAGTGGCGCCGAACGCCGCGGTCGCAGGACGCCCGCCGGCGGATATGCTATGGGCATGGCGATGCGGTTCGTCGTGTACGGGGTCCTCGGGTGGGCCGTGGAAATCATCTGGACGGGGCTGGGCAGCCTGCTGCGGCGGGATCCGCGGCTGACCGGCAGGACGTACTTGTGGATGTTTCCGGTGTACGGCGGGGGCGGGCTGCTGTTCGAGCGGCTTTACGCCGTGATCCACGAGCAGCCGTGGGGCGTGCGGGGCCTGGTGTGGACGGCGGCGATTTTCGCCGTCGAGTACGTCAGCGGCGCCGTCATCCGGCGCCTGGCGGGGCGTTCGCCGTGGGACTACAGCGGGGCGGCCTTGTCCGTCGGCGGCTTGATTCGGCTCGACTACGCGCCCTTGTGGTTCGGCCTGGGCCTGCTGTTTGAGCGGGTGTACTTGTTCTTGCTGCGGGGGTAGACGGCCGGCGCCGGCGGGTTTGGAACCCGCCCGGCCCGAATCGCGGCGCGCGTGGACCACGGCGGGCCCGGAACGCGCCGGGCCGGAAAACGGCGGAACTGGACCACGGCGGGCCCGGAACGCGCCGGGCCCGGGTCAATGCAACGCTTAAGCCCAAAGCTTAAGCCCAAAGCTTAGGCCCAAAGCTTAGGCCCAAAGCTTAGGCCCAAAGCTTAAGCCCAAAGCTCAAACCCAAAGCTCAAGCCCCAAACTTAAGCCCAAAGCTTAAGCCCAAACGGACGCCCTGCGGGACTCGGCCCGCATGCGGGGGCGGTT
>QGSR01000121.1 GCA_003387805.1 Bacillota bacterium
TTTCGCCCTGGCCCCGCTCCTTCTCCTCGAACACCTTCGTGTTGTTTCCGCCGGCTCCCACGAGGTGGGTGTCGCCCTCGTCGACCCGACCCTTGGGCTTTCCCCCGGCGATGGTCGCCCCCACCAGCCGCTGGATGGCCCGCCGCAGCGGCCGGGCGCCGAACTGCGGATCGTAGCCTTCCTCGACCAGCAGCTCCTTGGCCGCCTCGGTGAACTCCACGTTCACGCCCCGCTCCGCGAGCTCCTTGGTCAGGTTGGTCAGCATGATGTCGACGATCCGCCGGATGTGTTCCTTGTTCAGCGCGTGGAACACGATGACCTCGTCGATGCGGTTCAGGAACTCGGGCCGGAACGTGCGGCGCAGCTCGTCCATGATCTTCTTCTTCATGTCCTCATGGGTCTGCTTCTCGTCTTCCACCGTGCGGAAGCCGATGCTGCCCTGGCGCTGGATTTCATGCGCCCCCACGTTGGACGTCATGATGAGCACGGTGTTGCGGAAGTCCACGGTGCGGCCCTTGGCGTCGGTGAGGCGCCCGTTCTCCAGCACCTGCAGCAACGCGTTGAACACTTCCGGATGCGCCTTCTCGATTTCGTCGAAGAGCACCACCGTGTACGGGCGGCGCCGCACCCGCTCGGTCAGCTGGCCGCCTTCCTCGTAGCCGACGTAGCCGGGCGGCGAGCCGATGAGCCGCGAGACGGTGTGCCGCTCCATGTACTCGGACATGTCCAGCACCACCATCGCGTCTTCGTCGCCGAAGAGCGACTCGGCCAGCGCCCGCGCCAGCTCCGTCTTGCCCACGCCCGTAGGGCCGAGGAAGATGAACGAGCCGATGGGCCGCTTCGGGTCCTTGAGGCCCGCCCGGGCCCGGCGCACCGCCCGGGCCACGGCGTCGATGGCCTCGTCCTGGCCCACCACCCGCTTGTGCAGCTCTTCCTCCAGGTTGAGCAGGCGCTCGGTCTCCTCCTGGGCCAGCTTCGTCACGGGAATGCCCGTCCAGCTGGCCACGATTTCCGCGATGTCCTCGGCCGTCACCGTGCCTTCGGTGCGGCTGCGGCTGCTCTTCCACGCCTCGCGCTTGCGCTCCAGCTCCTCGCGCATGCGCTGCTCCAGATCCCGGTGGCGCGCCGCCTTCTCGAACTCTTCGTTCTTGATGGCGGACTCCTTCTCGATGCGCGCCTCCTCGATCTTCTGCTCCAGCTCCTTCAGCTCCGGCGGCGCCACCAGCGCCTGCAGGCGCACCTTGGACGCGGCTTCGTCAATCAGGTCGATGGCCTTGTCCGGCAGGAACCGGTCGCTGACGTATCGGTCCGCCAGGCGGGCCGCCGCGGCCAGCGCCTCGTCGGTAATCTTCACCCGGTGGTGGGCCTCGTAGCGATCCCGGAGGCCCTCCAGAATCTGGATCGTCTCCTCCACCGACGGCTCATCCACCATGACCGGCTGGAAGCGCCGCTCCAGCGCCGCGTCCCGCTCCACGTGCTTGCGGTACTCATCCAGCGTCGTGGCGCCGATGCACTGAATCTCGCCCCGTGCCAAAGCCGGCTTCAAGATGTTGGACGCGTCGATGGCGCCTTCGGCCGCGCCCGCGCCGATGATGGTGTGCAGCTCGTCGATGAACAAGATGACGTCGCCGGCGGCGCGAATCTCGTCCATCACCTTCTTCAGGCGCTCCTCAAACTCGCCGCGGAACTTGGAGCCCGCGACCAAAGCGCCCAGGTCCAGCGTGACGACCCGCTTGTTGACCAACGTCTCGGGCACGTCGTTGTTGACGATTTTCTGCGCCAGGCCTTCCGCCACCGCGGTCTTGCCCACGCCGGGCTCGCCGATGAGCACCGGATTGTTCTTGGTCCGGCGCGACAGCACCTGGATGACCCGCTGAATCTCCTTCTCGCGCCCGATGACCGGGTCCAGCTTGCCCTCCCGGGCCAGGTCGGTCAGGTCGCGGCCGAACTGATCCAGCGTCGGCGTCTTGCGGGTGCGGGCGGTCTTGGCCGGCTGGCCGCTGCCGCCGCCCAGCAGCTCCACCACCTGGCGGCGCACTTTGTCCAAATCCGCGCCCAGGTTCTTGAGCACCTGCGCGGCCACGCCTTCGCCTTCACGAATGAGGCCCAGCAAAATGTGCTCGGTGCCGATGTACGTATGGCCCAGCTGGCGCGCCTCGTCAAAAGCCAGCTCCAGCACCCGTTTGGCCCGCGGCGTGAAGCCGATCTGGCCCTGGGGCGGGTGCTCCCCCTTCCCGATCACCTTCTCCACTTCGGATCGAACCGCGTCCAGGCTGATGTTCATGCTCTGCAGCGCCCGGGCGGCCACGCCTTCGCCCTCCGCCGCCAGCCCGAGGAGAATGTGCTCGGTGCCGACCACGTTGTGGCCGAGCCGCCGGGCCTCCTCCTGAGACAACACGACGACTTTCTGGGCCCGCTCGGTAAACCGGCCAAACATGCTCATCACCGTCCTGTTCCTACTGTTTTCCGTCCTTCGACGCTGCCGCGATGCGTTCCCGAATCAGCGTCGCCCGCAGCACGTCCCGCTCCGCCGGCGTCAGCTCCCGCCCCACGCGCTTTTGCAAATGCGCCGGGCGGATGGCCACCAGCAGTTCCTGCAAGATCTCCGGCTTCAGACCGTCGATCAACCCCAGGTCGATGCCGAGCCGCACGTCGGACAAATGCTGCAGCGCTTCCTGGCTGGACAGCACCCGGGCGTAGGCCAAAATGCCGTAGGCCCGGTTGACCCGGTCCTCCAGCAGCGTCTTGCTCCGCTTCAGCATCGTCTGCCGGGCCTCGCGCTCTTGGTCGATGACTTGCCGGGTCACGTTGATCAGGTGCTGAATAATGTCCATTTCAGCATGCCCGAGGGTGACCTGGTTGGAGAACTGAAAGATGTTGCCCAGCGCCTGGGTCCCCTCGCCGTACAGCCCCCGCACCGTCAGGCCGAACTTGCCCACGGCCCCGATGATGCGGTTGATCTGATCCGTGCTGACCAGCGCCGGCAAGTGCACCATCACGCTGGCCCGAAGCCCCGTGCCCACGTTGGTGGGGCACGCCGTCAGATAACCCCGTTCCTCATGGAAAGCATACGGCAAATGCTGCTCGAACGCATCGTCCACCTTGTCGGCCAGCTCCCACGCCGCAATCAGCTGCAGGCCGGGCATCAGCACCTGGATGCGGACGTGGTCTTCTTCGTTGACCATGACGCTGACGACTTCGTCATCCCGCAGCACCACGGCTTTGTGCTTCACGTCCTGCGCATGCCGCGGGCTGATCAGGTGCCGCTCCACCAGCAAATGCCGATCCAGCGGGCTGAGGCTGCTGATTTCCACGAAGTTGAGATGCCGCAGCTCGGGCGACTGCTCCACCGCGGCGCGCACCCGGCGCACCACCTCGGCGGCCTGCTCGTCGCCGGCCACGCCGGGAAACGGGATGCGGGTCAGGTTGCGGGCCAGCCGGATGCGGCTGCCCAGCGCCACGTCCCGGTCGGGCCCGACGCCGCGCATCCACTGGCTCACGGGGCGGTTGACGATATCCTGCAAAGACACGGCCCTACCCCCCGTGGCGTTCCAGCAGGCGGATGCGGTCCCGCAGCACCGCCGCCCGCTCGTAGTCCTCTTTACCGATAGCTTCTTTCAACTCCTGCCTCAGCCCCTCCAGCTCCCGCTGCAGCCGGAGCGGGCCCGCCTGGCGGGCGGGGATTTTGCCCGCGTGGACGGTGCTGCCGTGAATGCGGCGGAGCACCGGCTCCAGCTGCTGCGAGAACACCACGTGGCATTCGCTGCAGCCCAGGTGGCCCAAGCGGCGGAAATCCGCGAAGCTCAGGCCGCAGTTGGGGCAGCGGCCGCCCGAAGCGGGCGCCGCCGTGGCCAGCCCGGCCACGGCCTCGGGCGCCAAAAGGCCGCCCAGCAGCTTGCTGAAGCTGATGCCCGGCCAGGCCGTGCCCGTCTCGCCGGCCACTTGGCCCGCGCAGTCCTCGCACAAGTGCATTTCGCGTTTTGTATCATTCACGATTTGGGTGATGTGCACCGTCGCCGGCGCCTGCTTGCACTGTTCACAGAGCATGCAGCCGCCCCCTTCCTCTTATCGTATGTCGCCGCCGCGCCCGCCGGCGCCGTTCCGGGGCGGCGCGCCGGCCCGCCCGGCGGACCCGTGGGCGGAACCCGAGAGCATGACTAGCATGCCCTTGAGCATGGCCGCCCGCATGACCCCGTCCATGGGCGGCTCAAGGCGCTGAGCCTCGTAGCGCATCACCTGACGGGCCACCGTCGTCTGGCGCCGGCTGGCCAGGCCCAGCCGCTCCAGGTACTGGAGCAGGCCGTCGGCCTCGGCCTCGGTCAGCGACGGCCCCAGCCGCTTCCACGCCGTGTCGAGGCCGTCCTGCCGCGGCTGCGGATGGCGGGCGACGATGCGGATGTAGCCGCCTCCGCCTCGGCGGCTTTCGACGAAAAAGCCCCGGTCAGGCGTGAACCGGGTGGAGAGCACGTACGTCACCTGGGACGGCACGCACTCGAACCGATCCGCCAGTTCATACCTGCGCACTTCCACGTACCCGTCGTCCGAACGGGCCAAAAGGCGCATAATATACGCCTCGATGCGATCCGTGAGACTTCCCATCGAAACCCTCCACGGCACGGCCTGTGGTGCGGCCTGACGTCATTTGACCTTCTTTGACTTTCTGCGGTTTCGATTATACCATACGTGGGTATGCGCGCAAGAGGAAAATTGCCGCTTTTTCCTAAGCCGGCCGGCTCCGGGCGGTCAGCGGGCCCGCGCCAAGTCCGCCACGGCCTCCACCAGGGCGTCGACCTCGTCCTCCGTGTTGAACACGTGGAACGACGCCCGGAGCGCCCGCGGCGACGGAATCCACCGGATGACGATGCGGCGCCGCTCCCACAGCCGCGCCACCGCGTCCTCCACGTCGACGCCGTCGATGCGGAAGACCACCAGCCCGGACCAAAGGTCAGGGTCGGCGGGCGTGACCACGTCAACCCCGGGAATGCGGCCGAGGCCGGCCCGGAAACGGGCCGCCAGCTCGCGAATGCGGCTTTCGACGGCCGTCATGCCGAGGGACAGCAGCGCCTCCGTGGAACGCCGCAGCGCCGCCAGGGACGGCACGTGTTTGCCCGCGACCTCAAAGCGGCGGGCGCCTTCGTGCAGCCGCAGCTCCCGCACGGGCGTGCCCGGCTGGTGCTCGAAAGAAGCCCAGCCCAGATGGGTGGCCTGCACGGTTTCCAACGCGCCTTTCGCAACGTACAGCACGCCGGTGCCGTCGGGGCCCAGCAGCCACTTTTGGCCCGCCGCGGCGTAGAAATGGGCGCCCATGGCGTGAACGTCCACGGGCACGTTGCCCGGCCCCTGCGCGCCGTCCACCAGCAGCAAAACGCCGCGCTCCCGGGCCAGGCGGGCCACTTCCTCGACGGGCAGCCGCGCGCCGGTGTTGTAAGCCACGTGGCTCATGCAGATGAGCTTCGTGCGGTCCGTGATGGCCCCCTCGAAGTCTTCGGCCTTCGCGGCGCCCTCCCGGGCGGGCACGGTGCGCACGACGACGCCCCGGCGCCGCTCCAGGTCGTACCACGGCAGCAGGCCGGACATGTGCTCCAGCTCTTCGGAAACGAGCACTTCGTCGCCGGGCCGCCAGTCCAGGCCCGCCGCGACGACGGCCATGCCGTTGCTGCAGCTTTGCGTCAAAGCCACCTCGTCGGCGTCGGCGCCGATGAACCGGGCCAGGGTGGCGCGCACCCGGTCCAGCTCGTCGAAGGCGGCCTGCATGACGTCGGGGCGGCCGGGGCCGGTTTCGGCCAGCCAGCGGGTCCAGCGCAGCTCTTCCTCCAGGGCGAAGGCGGGGGGCGGGCCGGAGACGCCGGTGTTCAGGTAAGTCTGGTGCCGGAGGGCCGGGATGGTGTCGCGGAGTTCTTGCCAAGTCGTCGGCTCGGAGCTCATGGATCGCGCCTCCCTAAGATGGTACTTTTGGGCCTCCGGGGTGCCGTTCCGGGGGACGCTCGCTCCGGCCCTCCTGGCCTCCGCTCGCTCGATGCCGAGCCGCCTGCGCTCTCCTGCTCCGGCGGCTCGGCAACGCCCCCGGAACGGCACCCCGGAGGCCCCTGCGTCATCCCTTCACGGACGCCGCTTCCGACGCCCTTCGACCGGAGTACGTTCCGTTCCTTGGCACGGCTCGCGCCGGCCCGCCGGGCCCCCCCCCCCGCCCCCCGGCCTCCCCCCCTCCGTGGCCGGCTCGTCACGGAATCCCACAATCCTCCCGCCCCGCCCGGCGGGGGGG
>QGSR01000420.1 GCA_003387805.1 Bacillota bacterium
GATTTACGCCGGCCGGCGGGCGGCGTCGGATGATGCGAAGGAGCCGAAGCTTTACGGCTGGTGCGAACACTCGGCCCGGCGCGTGGCCCGGCGCCATCCGAAGCGGCAGGACCTGCGCCGGCAGCTGGAGCAGCTGGGCTGGGAGTTTTGAGCCCGACGCCGGACCGGGCTCGCCGGCCGTGGGGGAGGTTGGGGCCGTGCAGGATGCGGCGTTCAAGGAATTCCGCCGCCGGATCTTCGCCCTTTACAACCGCCAAGCGTACGCGGAAGCGCTGGCGCTGCTGGAGCGGCGGGGCGGGGAGTTCCCCGGGTTCGAAGGCGACGTCCTGTTTTGGCGGGCGTGTCCGGCGCGTGGCCGTGCTGCCATCATTGGCTTTTGTCGAACGACGGGACGACGCGGGAGCTCAGCACGATGAAGACGTATGACAAAGCGGTTCGCGACCGCATCCCCGAAATCATCCAGCGCTCCGGCAAGACGTGCGTCACCGAGGTCTTGCCGCCCGCGGCGTTCGAGCTGAAGCTGCGGGAAAAGCTGCAGGAGGAAGTGGACGAGTTCCTCCGGAGCGGGAGCGTGGAGGAGCTGGCCGACGTGGTGGAGGTCGTGTACGGGATTCTGGAGATGCGCGGTGTGGCCGCGGAGCGGTTTGAGGCGCTTCGCCTGGCCAAGAAGGAAGAGCGGGGCGGCTTCTCCAGGCGGCTCGTTCTCAAGTCCGTATCGGACTGACGGCGCCGCCGCGGGTCCGCAGCCGGGGTCGCAGAAGCCCTTTGGGAGGCGAGACGATTGGCGCAAGTGGTCTTGATTGTGGGCGATATGCTCGCGTTCTTGCTGTTTGGCGCGCTGGGGCGAGAGAGCCACGGGCTGCTGGTTACGCTGGGAACCGCCGCCGGCGCGGCGTACCCCTTCGCCTTGGCCTGGCTGGTCGTGGGCTTGTTTCTCGGCACGCTCCGCCCGGAGCGGGCGGCCCGGCCTCTGGATGCGGTGAAGTGGGCCTGGATCACGTGGGTCGCGGCCTGGCCCGTGGGGCATTTCTTGCGCAGCATGATCCTGCAGCGCCCCGTCATCGTGACCTTCGCGCTGGTGACGCTGGGGACCAACCTGCTCATCCTGGGCTTGTGGCGGGCGGCGTACGCGTGGCTCATGGGCCGCCGCGCCGGTCAGGCCTGAGCGGAGCCTGCCGCCGCGGCGCCGGCCGGGGCCGCGGCCGGAGCCGCCGCCGGAGCCGCCGCCGGCGCTGGTTTTGTCCCCCGTCGTCAAGGACAAGCCCCATCGAAAGGTTGCAAGGAGAAGCCCCCATGCGTCCGACGGATTGCCCCTTTTGCCGTCTTGAACTCATTCCCCGGCAGCGGGTGGTGCTGGCCAACGAGACGTGCATGTTTCTCCAAATTCCGCAGGAGGTGCTCCCGGGCTCGGGCCTCATCGTGCCCAAGGCGCACCGCGAGACCGTCTTCGACCTGACGCCGGAAGAGTGGCGGGACACCAACGACCTTCTCCAGCGAGTCAAGGCGCTGCTGGACGCGGAATACGCGCCCGACGGCTACAACGTGGGGTGGAATGCGGGCGCCGCGGCGGGCCGGCACGTGTTCCACGCGCATCTGCACGTCATCCCCAGGTTTGCTGACGAGCCGCTGGCCGGAAAGGGCATTCGGCACTGGCTCAAACAACCGGAAAACCGCAGGCCGCGGCCATGACACGGCTCCCGGCGGAAAACGGCCGTACCCCCCGTCAGGTCATGGCGCCCAAAGCTTCGGCGCCGATAACGTCCGCGTAGCCGCGTAGCCGTGTAGCCGCGCGGCCGCGCAACCGCGGAGCCGCGTGCCGCGCAA
>QGSR01000421.1 GCA_003387805.1 Bacillota bacterium
CTTTAAAAGAAGGCGCCCCCGGGATGACCCGGGGGCGCCGGTTCCGGCCCAACCGTATTCGACGTCACCTTGTATTCGGTGTCACCGCGTATTCGGCGTCACCGCGCCGGTTCGATGCGCACCGGCGCGCCGATGCCGGCGCCGAAGCGTTCGGCGGCGTTGCCGAAGTTGACGGAGATCTCCACCAGGTCCGTGCTGGCGATGAAGACCAGGTCGTCGCCGACGGGCACGTCGCCGTACGTGTTGACGAACTTGCTCAGGATGCGGGTGTCGCCCACGGTGACCCACACTTCGTCGCCGAAGGCCAGGCCCAGCTCGTCCACCAGCTTCACGTCGATGTTGGCCTGCATGTTGCCGTAGACGTCGACGAAGATGATTTCGCCGAGCAGGGCGTCGCCTTCACGCCGGGCCGGCTGGATGTCCATGACGATGTAGTCGTCGATGGCCGGGCCCACGTCCGCCACCGGGCGGCCGGCGGCGATGTGGGTGGCCGTGGGCGTGAAGATGTCGCGGCCGTGGAACGAGTACGAGATTTTGCCCGGCCGCATGAAGCTCGGGTTGGTGATGTGGTAGACGTTCTTGACGCCGAACTCCTGCATGACCAGGGTGAACAGGCCGTTGTCCGGGCCCACGAAGAACAGGTCGTTTTCCGTGTGGACCACGATGGGCCGCCGCTCGGTGCCGACGCCCGGGTCCACCACCGCGACGAACGTGGTGCCCGACGGGAACTCCCGGGCCGCCAGCATGAGGGTGACGGCGCCTTCCATGATGTCGTACGGTTCCACGTAGTGGCTGATGTCCACCAGCGTCACCTCGGGGAAGATGGACAGCGCGACGCCTTTGGCGGCGCCGACGTAGAAGTCGCGCTCGCCCCAGTCGGTGACGAAGGCGACGATGCCGTTGCTGACCCGCTGGGCCGGGCTCTGCGCCAGGGCGGCAGGCGCCAGCGCCGTCAGCAGCGCCGCCATCGCCAGCAGCACGACGGCCCGCAAATGGCCTTTCCTTGACAGCATGGCAGTTCCCCTCCTTTGGGATGTGGTTTTCGGGACTCGGTTTCGATAGCCATCAGTAATAGAATTCGACGCGGAACCGTAGGAATCCTTTGGCAAAAATGCTAAAATGAGCATGACGTTACTTTCGGTAAATAACTGGCGGTAATGGCGGGTGCGTGGCGGGAACCGGCCTCCGGCCGCGGCGCGCGACGGCCGCCGCCTCGGCGGCGTGTCGTCGGCGCCAGGTCAACACGGCTCGATGACACTGCATGGGGGTGGGAACATGGCACAGCCGGGCCAGGCGTACGACGCGTCCGGCGCGTCCGGCGCGGACATGCCGCCGAACGAACGTCAGCGGGAATTCATCAACTTCATGGAAGGCGCGGCGCTGCTGCACGCGCCGGTGGGGACGGGGAAGACCCGGTCTTTGGCCGACCGGGCGTCCGCGGCCATCCAGCGCCGCGTGCCCGCGGACCGCATTTTGTGCCTGACGTTTACGAACCGGGCGGCCCGGGAGCTGCGGGAGCGCGTCAGGCGCCATTGCGGGGACAATGGCAAACACATCGTCGTGCGCACGTTTCACAGCTTGTGCGCGTGGCTGCTGCGCCAGGAGCACGAGCGGGCGGGGCTGCCGGCGGATTTCGTCATTTACGACGAGGAAGACGCCGCGGAGCTGCTGGGCGAGCTGCTGCGCCGGCGGCGGGGCGGGGCGCCCGCCGGCGGCGCCCCGTCGGGCCAAGCGGTCTTCAACCGGCTGCAGGGCCGCAAGGCGCAGCGGGCCCCGCAGCCGCTGGACCTCAAACGGGCGCCCGCGGACGGGGCGGCGGGGGT
>QGSR01000422.1 GCA_003387805.1 Bacillota bacterium
ACCCTGCCGCCGTATAAGATCCGGACGCTCGTCGCGACGTCGCCGCCGAACAGCTCGTCCAGCAGGCGACGAATCAGCGCGGCCACCGCGTTGGCGTCCGCCGGGGTCGGCGTCTGGCCCGACCCGATGGCCCAGACCGGTTCGTACGCGATGACCAGCGGCGCCGCCGCGTCCGCCGGCAGGCCGTCCAGCGCCGCCCGCACCTGCCGGCTTACAACTTCCTCGGTCCGTCCCGCCTGCCGCTCCTGCCAGCTCTCGCCCACGCACAAGATAGGGCGCAGCCCGGCCGCGGCGGCCGCTTTCACCTTGGCGTTGACGCGCTGGTCCGTTTCGCCTTCATACTGCCGCCGCTCGGAGTGGCCGAGGATGACGTACGTGCAGCCCGCCTCCTTGAGCATCGCGGCCGACACTTCGCCCGTAAAAGCGCCTTGGGGCGCCTCATGCATATTTTGCGCCCCAAGGCGGATGGAAGTACCCTTGAGACGTTGGCCCAGCGCGTAGAGGGCGGTGAAAGGCGGGCACACCGCCACTTCCACCGCCTCCACGCCTTCCAGCAGCGGCTCGATCTCGTCGGCGAACGCCAGCGCCTCCGCCACCGTCTTGTGCATTTTCCAGTTGCCGGCGATCAAAGGCTTACGCATCGTTCTCCTCCGCGATCGAGCCGCTTCTTATTGCGGCCGGTCTTTCAGCACGGCGACGCCCGGTAGCTCCTTGCCCTCCAGGAACTCCAGCGACGCGCCGCCGCCCGTAGACACGTGGCTCATCTTGTCCGCCAGGCCGAACTTCTCCACCGCGGCCGCCGAGTCGCCGCCGCCCACGATGGTGACCGCGTCGCTCTCGGCCATGGCCCGGGCAATCTCCGCGGTGCCTTCCGCGAACGGCTCCCACTCGAAGACGCCCATGGGCCCGTTCCACACGATGGTCTTGGCCCGGCTGATCTCCTTGGCGAACAACTTGCGCGTCTTCGGCCCGATGTCGAGTCCCTGCCAGTCGGCGGGAATTTCCGACACGTCCACCACTTTGCGGGCCGCGTCCGGCGCGAACTTGTCCGCCACCACCACGTCGACGGGCAGCAGGAACGTGACGCCGCGCTGCTTGGCTTCCGCCATGAGCTCCTTGGCCAGCTCCAGCCGCTCCTCGTCGACGATGGACTTGCCCACTTCATACCCTTGCGCCTTCAAGAACGTGTACGCCATGCCGCCGCCGATGGCGATGGCGTCCACCTTCGGCAGCAAGTTGCGGATGACCCCGATCTTGTCGGACACCTTAGCGCCGCCCAGGATGGCCAGGAACGGCCGCTCGGGGTTCTCCAGCGCCCGGCCCAGGTACTCGAGCTCCTTCTGCATGAGGAACCCGGCCGCCGCCGGCAGCAGCTGGGCCACGCCCACGGTGGAGGCGTGAGCCCGGTGCGCCGTGCCGAACGCGTCGTTCACGTACGCGTCGGCGATGGCCGCCAGCTGTTTGGCGAACTCGGGGTCGTTCTTCTCTTCGCCCGGATAGAACCGGATGTTCTCCAACAGCAGCACTTCGCCGTCTTTCAGCTGCGCCGCCGCGGCCTCCACCTCGGGCCCGACGCAGGCGGGAACCGTCTTCACTTCGGTCCCCAAAAGCTGGCTCAGGCGGCGGGCCACCGGCGCCATGCGCAGCTCCTCCACCACCTTGCCCTTGGGGCGGCCCAGGTGGCTGACGAGGATGACGCGCGCCCCTTGCCGGCGCAAGTATTCAATCGTCGGCAGCGCCGCGCGGATGCGGGTGTCGTCGGCGACTTCGCCATCCTGCAGCGGGACGTTGAAGTCGACCCGCACCAGCACGCGCTTGCCGGC
>QGSR01000423.1 GCA_003387805.1 Bacillota bacterium
ACCGAGGCGGCCGGGGCGGGCTCGGCCCGGCGCGAGGCGGCCGCAGCGGCCGAAGGGGCGGCGGCCCACGGGCGGAGCCGGGGCCTGACGGCGCTGTACGACGGGCTGCTGCAAAAAGCGCTGGACCGCCGGGGCTGGGTGCTGGGCGGCGCGGCGGCGCTCCTTGTGGCCACGGCCCTGCTGTGGCCGCATCTGGGCATCGAGTTTTTGCCCGAAATGGGTTCGCGCACCCTCTTCATCACCATGGAGATGCCTCCGGGCACGCCGCTGTCCGAGACCGACGCGGTGGCTCGGGAAGCGGAGCGCCGCCTCTCGGAAATGCCCGAGCTGGCCTTCGTGGCCGCGCAGGTGGGCCAGCAGCAGCACGACGATTTGCTGTCGCTGATGCAAGGGCACCAGACCAACACCATCCAGATCATGGCCTACGTCCCCGAAACGGTGCGGACGCGCGACCTGGGCCCGGTCATGGACGCGGCGAAGGCGCGCCTGGCCGACTTGCCGGTGCGCAGCCTGTCCGTGGCCCGTCAGTGGCAGGGCGGCGGCAATCCGTTCAGCAACGACCTGATCGTCCAGGTGCGGGGCGTGGACATGGACGCGCTGGAGTCCGTGGCCCGGGACTTGGACGCGCGCCTGCGCCGGGCGCTGGGCGACCGGGCCGAAGTACGGCTGGGGCTGGCGGAGCAGCAGCCGGAAGTGTTTCTGGAAGTGGACCAGTCGCGGGCCCTCATCGGCGGGCTGAGCACGGCCCAGATCAGCCTGGCCGTGCGCAACGCGCTGTCGGGCGTGCAGGCCACCCACGTGCGGCAGAACGGGCAGACCGTCCCCGTGGTGGTCAAGCCCCATCCGGACCGGCTGCAAAACCTGGACGATCTGCTGGACTACCGGGTCAGCTCGCCGGTGCCCATGTCCTTGACCGATACCACCTCCATCCGCCTCAGCAACGTGGTGCGCGCGGTGGAGCAGACGGGCCCCCAGTCCATCCGGCGCGTGGACGGCGCCCGGGCGGTGGAGCTGACCGTCCGGCCCGCCCGGTCCGACGTGCGGGACCTGACGCGCATCGTGGACCAAGTGGTGGCCGAGGCCGCCCTGCCGCCGGGCGTGACCGTGACGCTGGCGGGGCTCAGCCAAATGCTGAGCGACGCGTGGGACGAGCTGGGCACGGTCTTGCTTCTGGCCGTCGCGCTGGTATACTTGGTCATGGCGGCCCAGTTTGAGTCGTGGCGCTACCCGCTCATCATCATGGTCACGGTGCCCCTGGCGGCCATGGGCGCGCTGTGGGCCATGTTCCTCACGGGCACCAACCTGGGCGTCGCATCTCTCATCGGCGTCATGATGCTGGTGGGCGTCGTCGTCAACAACGGCATCGTCCTGGTGGACTACACCGGGATCCTGGCGCGCCGCGGCATGCCCGTGCGCGACGCCGTCGTCACCGCCGCCCGCCGGCGGCTGCGGCCCGTGCTGATGACGGCCATTACCACCATCGGCGGCATGATTCCCATGGCGCTGGGGCAGGAGCAAGGCATGGAATTGCAAGGTCCTTTGGCGATTACGGTCATCGGCGGCTTGACGGCGTCGACGGTGCTGACGCTGTTCGTGGTCCCGATTTTGTATGTGCTGCTGTCAGGCTCCTCGGGCCGGAGCCCCGAAGGCGGCCGGCAGCGCTCCCGGCGTGGGCGCTCCGGTGCGGCCGTCATCATGGCGGCCGCCCGGCTGGCCGGTGGCGCCCCCCGCGCCCGGGGGGCGCCGGCCTGCGGCCGGCCCTCAACCTCACGCTGCCCACCTCGCTCGGCGCGCTGTCGTGGACCCCGCTCCACGCTCTCC
>QGSR01000424.1 GCA_003387805.1 Bacillota bacterium
GGCTGTCGGCGGGCGCCGGCGGGATGACGGTGGAGAGCGACACGGACATGCTGCTCGGCGTCCTGGAAAGCGGCGGCGACGTGACGCTGCGGTCCGGGCTGGCCCTGACCTCGAGCCAGGCGGCCACCATCTCCCAGCTGGCCGGCGCGTACATCGCGACGGGCGTGGGCAGCGCCGGCGGCCCGGGCTCCACGGGCACGCTGACGGCCTGGAGCGTGGGCGGCCAGGCGCTGACGGAAGGCAACGCCGTCGGGCGGTTTACGGCCAGGAACACCGGCGGCGGCCCCATCGTGTTCCGCAACGAGGGCGACCACGTGCGCATCGGCGCCGTGACGCAGGCCAGCGGCCACGTGTTCATCACCGGCCGCCGCTCGGTGGTGTTTGACGACGAGGTCAGCGTGGCCGGCGGCGACCTGGAAGTCCTGGCCGCGGGCGTGGAAGCCGCCGGCGTGATTCGGGACGGCCGCATCGAGCTGGCGGCCACGGCCCGCATCCAGGTCCAGGGCGACGGCACGGCCCGCCTTCAGGCCGCGGCCGACGTCCAAGGGGCGGCGGGCGCGCAAGTGACCACGGCGAACGGCTCCATCGCTTTCGAGGCGGGCGGTTCCATCTACATGGCGGGCGACGTGCACAGCGCGGCCGGGGCCGTGTCCATGGACGCGGCCGAGGACATCGCGCTGGGCGGCACCATCGGCACGCCGGCGGACGTGACGCTGACGGCCGGCGGCGGCATCAGCCAGTTCGGCCAGGGCGCGGTGGTCGGCGCGGCGCTGCTGGCCGCCGACAGCGGGCACGGGCAGCAGTTCACGGGCGCCAACCAAGTGTCGAGCTTCCGGGCGCTCAACCGCTGGAGCGGCGCGGTGGAGCTGCACAACGCTTCGCCGCTGCTGACGGTGCTGTCCGTGGAGCAGCGAGGCGAGCGGGCGGCGGAAGGCGTCCGCATAGTGCAGCAGCGCGACCTGACGGTCGCGGGGGCGGGCGTCACCCGCCCGGGCCTCATCGCCCTGCAGGCGGAGGCCGGTGGCGCCGCGAGGGCCGTGCACGTCACGGAGGCGGCCCGGATCGCCGCGGGCCGCACCGGCGGCGTCCACGTCAGCGCGGACGGCTCGGTCACGTTGGACGGCGCCGTGGAAGGCGTGCGGGGCGCGCTGTCGGTGACGGCCGGCGGCGACGTGGCGGTGCGCGGCGGCATGGCCACCGACGGGGACGTGACGCTGGCGGCCGGCGGCCATTTGCGGGTTCTCTCCGACGTCAGAGCCACTACGGGCGACGTGACGGCCCGGGCGGACGGGGACGTGGAGCTGGCCGGGCTGCTGGCCGCCACGGGCGCCGTAACGCTGGACGCGGGCGGCGCGGTGGCGCATCAGGGCGAGGGCCGCATCGTGGGGACCCGTTCCCTGACGGTCTACAGCGTCTCCGGCCAGCGGCTGACCGGCGCCAACGAGGCCGCGCGCTTCCAGGCGGTCAACACGGGCCAGGGAGACATCGTGTTCAACAACGCCGCGGCGGAGCTGGACGTGGCCGGCGTCCAGCAGGCCGGCGGCGGCGTGCGGCTGGAAAACCAGGGCGACGTGTTGATCAGCGGCGCCGTCGCGGCGCAAAACGGCGACGTGGCGGTGCTGGCGGCGGGCGGCGGGCAGCGGGGGCGCGGGGACGGGTCCACCACCGGCCAAGGCTCGGGGACGGTGGCGGCCGACCTGGCCATGACGCTGACCGGCACCGTGCAAAACGAGTCCGGCGCCGTCAGCCTGGCGGCCCGGGGCGGGCATTTGCGGGTGCAGGGCGACGTGACGTCGGCCGCGGGCGACGTGG
>QGSR01000425.1 GCA_003387805.1 Bacillota bacterium
CCTCAACCTGGTCAACGGCTTTATGGGCGAGTTCGCGGTGTGGCACGCGGGCTTTATGGCGGTGGGCGCGTACGTCAGCTCCATTTTGTCCGTGCGGGTGTTTCCGGCTGCGTGGGGGGTCTACGGCTTCCCGCTGGCGCTGGTGGGCGGCGGCATCGGCGCCGGCATCGTGGCGCTTCTGGTCGCGTTCCCGTCCTTTCGCACCCGGGGCGACTATTTGGCCATCGTGACTTTGGCGCTGAACATGATCGTGAAAAGCGTCATCGAAAACATCGAGGCCATCGGCGGTCCCCGGGGCTTTTTCGGCATGGAGCGCTTCACCAACTTGCCGTGGGTGTACGTGGTCACGCTGCTGACGCTGTGGACCATCCGCAACTTCGTCTTCTCCAACTACGGCCGGGGCGTGCTGTCCATCCGGGAGGACGAGGTCGCGGCGGAGCTGGTGGGCGTCAACACGCGGCAGGTGAAAGTGCAGGCCTTCATCATCGCGGCCTTTTTCGCCGGCGTGGCGGGCGGGCTGTTCGCGCACCTGCTGCAGTACATTCACCCGCGCAACTTCGACATCGTCCGCTCCACGGAAATTCTCATCATGGTGTATTTGGGCGGCATCGGCAGCATTACCGGCTCGATTTTGGGCGCGTCCATCTTCACCGTGCTGCTGGAGGCCCTCCGCTTCATGGGCGTGTGGCGGATGGTGCTGGCGCCGCTGATGCTGGTGGTGCTGATGGTGCTGCGGCCCACGGGCATTATGGGCCTCAAGGAGTTCTCTTTGTTCGTGCCGCCCGAGGAGCGGCTGTCCCGGATCCGGGCCCGGGCCGGAAAGGGGGAAGCGGCCGGTGCTGCTCGAAATTAAGGGCCTCAATCACAAGTTTCACGGGCTGCACGCGGTGAAAGACGTCTCCCTGCAGGTCCGGGAGGGCGAGCTGGCGGGCATCATCGGGCCCAACGGCGCAGGCAAGACGACGGTGTTCAATCTGATTACGGGCGTGTACCGGCCCACGTCGGGGGACATCCGCTTTCAAGGCGAGTCCATCGTGGGCCTGACGCCGTCGGCCATCGTGCGGCGGGGCATTGCCCGCACGTTCCAGACCATCCGGCTGTTCCGCGACCTGACGGTGCTGGACAACGTGCGCATCGCGCACTACCAGACCGCGACGTACCCGCTGTTTTCATCCTTTTTGCGCACGCCCGGCATGGTGCGGCGCGAGGAGGAAATCGTCCAGCGGTCGCTGGAGCTGCTGGACGTGTTCGGATTGGCCCACCTGGCCGCGGAAAAGGCCAGCAGCCTGCCCTACGGCCAGCAGCGGCAGCTGGAAATCGCCCGGGCGCTGGCCACGGAGCCGAAGCTTCTGCTGCTGGACGAGCCCGCGGCGGGCATGAATCCAGCGGAAGTCGAAGAGCTCAGCGAGCTGATCAAGTACGTGCAGGAGCGTTTCAACGTGACGATTTTGCTGATCGAGCACCAAATGAAGATGGTCATGAGCATTTGCCAGCGGCTGACCGTGCTGGACTTCGGGCAGATCATCGCCGAAGGCCCGCCGGAGGAAGTGCGCAGCAACCAGCGGGTGCTGGAGGCGTACCTGGGCAGAGGGGCGGTGCTGGCATGAACGAGCCGAAGACCACGGCGAACAACGGCGGCGCGGGCGTGGACGGGCCCCGGAGCGTGGCGACCGGCGGCGCCGGCAAGGTTGGGGCCCAGGGCGGGGCGGACGGCGGCCCCCGCACGGGCGGGCCGCCACGCGTGGCCGCCCGGCGCGGCCCGGCGCGCAGACCGCCTCCTCTACCACCCTCACGCCGCTCCCGCA
>QGSR01000426.1 GCA_003387805.1 Bacillota bacterium
TCGAGCTTGCCCACGGCCACGTAGTCAAGGAAGAACAGCGGCCGCGCACCGTGGCAGATGATGTCGTTAACGCAGTACGCGACGGCGTCGATGCCGATCGTGTCGTGCCGGCCGGTCAGGAAGGCTACCTTGAGCTTGGTGCCCACCCCGTCGCAGCCGGCCACCAGCACCGGTGCCTCGGGACCGTCGCCCAAGACATACGCGCCGCCGAAGGCGCCGGGCGGCAATACCACCTCGGGCCCCAGCGTGGCCTGGGCCAAGGCCTTGATCTTTTCCACGGCCCGGTAGCCGGCTTCGATGTCGACCCCGCTGGCCTTGTACGTCAGCTCCTCACGCACAGTGCTCCATCCCCTCCAGGGCGTGCTCGTGCGCTTCCGGCTCCTCGGGCACGGGTTCCGGGTAAACGCCGGTCATGCAGGCGAGGCAAAGACGGTCGGCACTGACGCCCACCGCCTGGCACAATCCCTCGACGCTCAGAAAATAGAGGGAGTCGGCGCCGATGTACCGGCGTATCTCCTCGATGGTCCGCTGGGCGGCGATCAGCTTCTTGCGGGACGAGATGTCGATGCCGTAGCGGCACGGGTGCAAAAACGGCGGCGCCGCCACGTACATGTGCACTTCCCTCGCCCCAGCGTCCCGCACCAGCGCGACGGTGCGCCGCGACGTCGTGCCCGTTACGATGGAGTCGTCCAGCACGACGACCCGCTTGCCTTCGAGCACCCGGCGGTTGGGGTTGAGCTTGACTTTGACCGCGAGGGGGCGCATGCCCTCTTCGGGATTGATGAACGTCCGCCCGACGTACCGGTTCTTGACCAGGCCGATCTCGAACGGGATGCCGGCGGCTTCCGCAAATCCCATCGCGGCTGACGTCCCCGAGTCGGGCGCGGCGATGACCACGTCGGCCTCCACCGGCCGCTCCTCATACAGACGGCGCCCGATGGCCTTGCGCACCAGGTGCACGTTGCGGTCAAACAGCTCGGAATCGGGCCGGGAGAAGTAGATGTACTCGAATGCGCACGGGGCCCGGCCGTCGGCCGCCCCCGGCAGCAGCCGCCGGCGCATGCCGCCCCCGTCCACAGACAAGAGCTCTCCCGGTGCCACTTCGTGCACCTCGTCCACGCCAAGGGCCGCCAAGGCGCAGCTCTCCGACGCGACGATAAACGTATCGCCCGCCCGTCCCCAGCACAGGGGCCGGATGCCGTACGGATCCCGAAACGCCAGCAGCCGGTCACGGGTGAGCATCACGACGGCGTAGCCGCCGCGGATGGCCGACATGGTGCGCAGGGCGGCCGTGTCCGGATCGTCGTCGGCGAAGCGGGCAAACATGTTGAGGATGACTTCCGCATCGCTGGTTGTTTGAAACACCGAACCCTTGCGCTGCAGCTCCGCCCTGAGCTCCCGGCCGTTGACCAAGTTGCCGTTGTAGACCACGGCCACGGGACCGCGGCTGGTATAGGCCACAAGCGGCTGGGTGTTGACCGCGTGCGCCGCTCCCGTCGCCGAGTAGCGGACGTGCCCGATGCCCATGGACCCGGGCAGTCCGGCCAGCCGTTGCCGGTCGAACACGTCGGGGACAAGTCCCATCCCTTTATAAAGGTGCACATCGGCGCCGTCGGCCACCGCCACGCCGCAGGACTCCTCGCCCCGATGCTGCAAGGCGTAGAGCCCAAGGTAGATGAGGTCCGCCGCCCGGGACCCCGCAGGCCCCAGCACCCCGATAACACCGCACATGGGCTATGTCCCCCCTCCCGTGTCCATCGAGGCGGGAAGAGCACCCCGCCACGCCTTGTCCATGTCG
>QGSR01000122.1 GCA_003387805.1 Bacillota bacterium
GGCGTGCGCAGCGTCAAGACGCAGGGGACGGGCGCCCGGGCCCGCAGCACGACCCGCCCCGGCGGCCCATGGCCCCGGCCCGCGGGACGGTGCTCCGCGCCGGCCCGGAGGCGTTCCCGGCTGCCCGGGCGGGAGCCGTCGTGAAGGCGAACAACCCCGCCCATCGGCACCTCCACGTCCCCGGCTTCCGCGAAAAACCGAAACCCGGTCGCGTCCTGAAGGCCGTCGTACGCCACGTACGCCCGCCCTTCCCGCAGCGCCTCCAGCACCGCCCGTTTGTCGGCGGCCGCGTCGCCCGTCCAGTCCCGGTCCAGCAGCACGTGGGTGCGCACGGCGCGGAACATGCGCCGGTACGAGTACAAAATGCCGTGGGCGTCGGCGCCGCCGATGCCGGGCACCCGCCGGCCGCGGGCCCACGCCTCCCGGCAAAGCGCGTCCCACCAAGCCAGCGCCTCCGGAAAGGGACCGTCCACGAACCGGTCCGGCGCCGCCACGGCCGCCGCCAGCCGCGGCAGCGTCGTCACGTCCGTCAGCCAGTCCACCGAATACGTCCAGATCTCCACGCCGGCAAAGCCCCGCACGTCCCGGGCCGTCCACGGAAACGTCTTCAGCGGATATCGCCGGGGCGGCGGGTACACGGGGTGGGCCACGAAACCGAGGCCGCCGCGCCGGGCCACCTCCCTCACGTACGCGGGCGGGCCCTCCTCTTTGGGCACCACCTCGTCCAGGCCCAGCGCGAGGAAATGATTGCCGTCGTCCGGGGAAATCTCGTACCCGAAGATGACCAGCGTCCGCCCGGCGCGCCCGGCGGGCCGGGCTCCTTGAACGATCCGCCCGCGGCGGTCGTACCACCCTTCGTCCCCGTTTTCCAAACCCGCGAGGGTGTCGTGGTCGGTCACGATGACGAAGTCGAGGCCGGCCCGCACGGCCGCCTGCGCCACCCGGCGGACGGTGCCCGCGCCGTCCGAGTACCGGGTGTGAACATGGATGACACCGGTCTTGTCAAACAGCCGCATACGGACCGCCTCCCTTGAGCGCCGGCGGGAAAGCACCGGACTGCTTCCCGACTGCTTCCGGACCGTTTCTCCGGGCGGGACCTGCCGGGCCTCGAGGCAAGGGCCGATGCGGCCGCCGGGATCCGCCGGCACTATATACTACTGTTGTTTCGTCCCCGGGCTCCTCTCGTCCGGTCTTCGCCGCCCGGCCGCCGCGGCGGGAGCCCGGAACCGCACCTTCGATTGACACGCAATACCCCGCGGGGTATGTTAGCCTTAAACGAAAGGAGGGCGCCCGTGTCCACGACGATCACGGATCCCGCCATCATCAAAGACTTGGTCGCCCGGCTGCGCCGCATCGAAGGGCAGGCCCGCGGCATTCAGCGCATGCTGGAGGAAGGCCGTTCCTGCGAGGACATCGTCACCCAGCTGAGCGCCCTGCGAAACGCCGTGGAAAAAGTGGCAACGCACGTCATTCTGGAGAACCTGGAGGCCTGCATTTTGTCCGGGCAGCCGGACATCGACCCGAAAGACGCCGTCCGGGAAGCAAAGCGCCTCATGCTGCGGCTCTAGCCGGCCGGACCGTCTCCCCGGAGCACGCCCTCAGGCTGTGCGCGCAGCCCTGGCCCTGAGGCTGCACCCGCGGCCCTGGCCCTGAGGCTGCGCCCGCAGCCCGGGCTTCGAAACTGCGCCCGCAGCCCTTGCCCCGAGGCCGCTCCCGCAGCCCGGGGTCCTGCCCCGGCCCGCGACGGCGGATGCCGGCGCCGTCCGAAAGAGGATTCCCGCCCGGCGCGGGCTAAACATGATGGGCGGAACACGACATGACACCGGGGAGGTTGACGGGATGGACCTGCGGGAAACGCTGCGGGAGCAGCTGGGCAAGACCGGCAGGATGCTGCTGGGCGTCACCGGCGACGTGACCGAGGAGGAAGGGGCGGCCCGGCCCCAAGGCTTGGCGCCCATCGTCTGGCAGGTGGGCCACGTGACGTACTATGACGCCCTCCTGGTTCAGGAGGTGCTGGGCGGCCCGCTGGAAGTGCCGGAGCAGTACGGGGAATGGTTCAAGCAGGGCTCATCGGGCCAGGGCGACTTCCCGCCGCTGGCCGACGTGCGGGCCGCGGCCGAGCGGGTGCACGCCCGGGTGCTGGAGCTGGTCGACCGCGACCTGGCGCAGCCCCTGGACGGCGGCCCGGCTTATTCCGATCTGGGCAGCGCCCTCATGTTCACGCTGGTGCACCGGAGCTGGCACACCGGCAAAATCATGACCCTGCGGGCGCTGGTCGGCAAACCGATCATGTTCTGAGCGCGGCCGGTTCCGCGGCATGGGCGGAGTTCGGCGGCGGAGGCGGAATGCAGCGGCCGAGCCGCAGTTCGGCTGTGACGGCAAGGCTCCGCGGCAACGGCAAAGTCCGGTGCCAAGGCAAAGGTCAGCTGCAAAGGCAAACTCCCGTGAAAAACGAACGGCGGCTCACACGAGCCGCCGTATCAGATCTTCCTTGTCGCCCGGCAGCAAGTCCGCCGCGGGGATTTCCAGCATCGTGTACGCGCCGGGCGCGAGGCGCAGCGATGCCCGGGCGGCGGCCACCATCACCTGCGCCGTCAGCGCGGGGTTGTTGATGCGCATGTCGAAGGCGAACCGCTGATTGTGGGTGCGGCCCGAAACGCCTTTGCGCTCGATGCGCACGCCGTGGCCCACGTCCACCAGGTCGCGCACCGACGGCACCTGTATCACACGGGTGTCGTCGTTCTTGAAGTACGGATCGGCCAAAATCCGCTCCCGCACCGCATCCAGCGACGCGCCGGGCTCCAGCTCCACGTAGACGAGGCGGCGGTGCACCCCTGTACCCATGGGCACCGTCAGCGACACCGCGTCGGCCACGCCCTCCAGGGCCCGCACCACCGTGGAGTGGCCCATGCTGACGCCGGGCCCGAAATTGGTGTACGTGATGCCCCGGGGCGCCATGGCTTCCAGCAGCGCCCGCACCACTGAATCCGTCCCGGGATCCCAGCCGGCGGCCACCACGGCGACGCAGCCGCGAGCCTTGGCCGCCCCGTCCAGGCGCCGCCGCAGCGCCACCAGCTCGTCCCCGTGCAAGTCGAAGGAATCGACGGTGTTGACGCCCGCGGCCAGGTACCGCTCGGCGGTTTCGGGCACGGCCCGGGTCGGCACGCACAACAGGGCCGCGTCGACACGGCCCAGCTCCTTCGGGTCCGTCACGACGGGAATCCGGTCCGGCATGCTCTCGTCCCGCTCCGCCCGGCGCCGCACGACGCCCGCCGGCTCCAGGTCCGGCGCCTCCAGCAGCGCGTCCAGCGCAAAACGCCCGATGTTTCCGTATCCGACGATGGCCACGCGGCCCTTCGCCACCGCTGCCGCCCTCCTTCGCACGCTTCCCCGGCGCCGCGGGTCCCGACTCCGCATTTGACCGCAGCCCCGGCGTGCGATATATTTGACTTGGCACGGCCCCGTAGCTCAGGGGATAGAGCGTCGGTCTCCTAAACCGAGAGCGCAGGTTCGAGTCCTGCCGGGGCCACCACGAACCCCTTTGCCAAGGGGTTTTCTTCATCTCGGCCTCTTCACTATGCAACACGCCCGGTCCCGGTGTCAAACACCTAGAGCCTCCCGAGCCGAAGCCTCACGAGGGCGCGCGCCCGTGACAAACGCGCACAGCCTTCCTGACCGAAGCCCCGCGTGCCGGCAGCGAAAAAGGGCGAGTGCGTCCGCCCTCGCCCTTCCTGTCCTTGATGTCCTTCGTCGGCGCAAGGCCGCCGGCCCCGGCGCTCCGCGGGAACCCTGCCGCGTGCCGCCTCCGCCGCGCCCGTCTTTAGTTCTCGGCGTCCTGCGCCGCCTCGTACAGCTCGTCGTACCGCTGGATCACGGCCAGGGTCAAATCGACGGCGTCCCGGTAATAGTGGGCCTGGCTGGCGTCGATGACGATGTCCAGGCCGCGCTCCTCGGCGATCATTTGCAGGATGACGCCGATGTCGGACAAGATCTGGTCCCGCAGCGTCTGCAGCAAAAAGTCCAGCTCCGCTTCAAAGCGCGCCACCGTCTCGTTGTACTCGGCCGCCGCGGCTTCCAGCTCGGCCAGGCGCCGGTCCCGCTCCTCGTCGCTCAGCGTGGCGTCGGTGAGCGACGCCTCCAGTTCCTGCAAGCGCTGTTCCATGGCCTGAACCTGTTCCCGGCGCTCGGCCAGCGCGGCCTGCAGAATGGCGTTGCCTTCCTGGCCCGCCTTCGACTCGTCCAGCACGTACGCGAGGTCGATGACGCCGATCCGGCTTTGCGCCGAGCCCACGGCGCCCAGCGCCAAAACCAAAGCCAAACCGAACAGCGTCGCGACGACGATCCGTCTCTTCAACCCGTCCGCCTCCCGCTTGCGCGTGCAAAGATGTTCCCGCGGCGTGCCGCGGCACTCTTTATCGGTTCACCATCGCCTCGGACTCCCCTGCTTTTTGTTGCTTTATGGAAGAAAATGCAAGAAGCGCCTCCCGAAGGAGGCGCTGCCGTCGTACGCTTGCGTCGGCGGGTTACTGCGCCGGCGGCACCGGCACGTTGAACGGATTCGGCGTACCGCCGGTGGTGAACTGCTGCTGCTGAGGCTGCTGCAGACCCTGCCGGAAACCGGCCTGCACCTGCTGGGCGGTCTGCTGAATGAGAGCCTGCTCCGCGGCTGCGATCATGCGGCGGACCATGTTGCCGCCCACGGCGCCGTTGACGCGGGCCGGCACGTCACCCAGGTAACCTTGATAATTCTGAATGCCCAGCTCCGACGCCACTTCCTGCTTCAGCTGCTCCAGCGCCTGCTGCGCGTTGGGCACCAGAACGGTGTTGCGCTTCTGGCCTGCGGCCATGTCGTGTCACCTCCTCGTTGCGTATTGTGCGCCGCCGCGCCGGCCGCGAGACTCTGTGAATGCTGGGAGGTTTGGCAAACCCGCTGCCGGCCGGACCGAGATTGGCCGCCGCGCCCCTTGGCCCGCACCACGCCCCGTCGCGCCTGTCCGCGCGTCTTTTCGCGGGCCGAGGCCCATAGAGCTAGCATGCGGGACGACTGTCCCGATGGCGATTTAGGACGAGCGCCGCTTACGATACTGCATAGTTTTGTGAAAGAATGTATGCAAAATATGGGAAAGGTGGCGAGAGCGATGTCATGCCGAGTCTGTGGCAGGCCGCTGAGCCGGGCTGCAAAAAACGGCGTCCAGCTGTGCCGCATGTGCGACGACCGCGTGATGGAGCGCGCAGAAAAATTGCTGCTCCGGCGCCGCACCGCCGCCGAACCGGACTGGGAGCGACAGCTCGCGTTGGCGCGGGACCATCGCCGGTCCCCCGTGCTCGACTTCTTCTTCTGGTGAGGAGGACCGGCGTGCGCCTGCTGCTGGTCCGCCACGGCGAAACCGACTGGAACGCCGAACGGCGCATCCAAGGCGTCACGGACGTTCCGCTCAACGACACGGGCCGGCGGCAGGCGCTCCGCCTCCGCCGCCGCCTGGCCGGCCTGGCCATCGACGCCGTCTATACCAGCGACCTCTGCCGCAGCCTGGAAACGGCGCGCATCGTCGTCGGTTCCCATCCGTTCCCGGCACGCCCCGGTGCAGCCCGCTCCCGGGACCGGGCCGTCCGGGCCGCGGAAAACGGCCCGACGCCCGCGGAAGACGGCCCAACGCCCGCGGAAGACGGCCCAACGCCCGCGGCCAGGCCGCCCGTACCGCTTCGGTCCACGGCCGCGCTGCGGGAAATCCGCTTCGGCCGCTGGGAAGGTTTCACCTGGGCCGAGCTGGAAGCCGCCGGCCACGGGCCGTGGCTGGCCGCCTGGCTCAGCGGCCAGCCGTGCGCCGCGCCCGGCGGCGGCGAAACCCGGGAGGAAGCCGACGCCCGCATGGACCACTTTTTGTCCAGCATGTTCCCCCGCCACGCCGACGACACTGTTCTTGTGGTAAGCCACGGCGGCGCGCTGCGCCTGCTCATCGCCCGGCTGCTGGGCGAACCCGTGCGCGGCTGGGGCCGCGTCCGCCTGGCCAACGCCGCGCTGACGGAGGTCGTCATCCACGCCGGCGGCCCGGTCCGCTTTACCCGCATCAACGACGTGTCCCATCTGCAGTGACGCGCCCGCCCCGGCAGCGGCGCCCGGCGATGAGCCGCGCCGCCGGGGAGGCCGGCGCCCTCTTTGCCATAGTG
>QGSR01000004.1 GCA_003387805.1 Bacillota bacterium
AACACATGACTGGATGTTTTTTTTTTTTTCAAGCAGAAAGCGGCAGGCGATATCAAGTACGGTCGCGTGGGCTGGGAGGTGTGAAAAAGGGCCAGGAGTTTAGAACAGTATTGCGGGGGGGTATGTGTGTGAAGGTGCAGATTCCCGGCCGGCCGCAGCTGCTGGGCAATACGCCGGAGGAAATCCTTGAAGGGCTGATGGAGCTGGGTTTCATGGACCCGCCGTCGTCGTCGCCCGAAAGCTACGTGGAGCATCTGGCCGGCCAGCTGTCGTCCCGTTTCGGCGTCGAGGTGGACCGGGACGGCGACCTGGCCGACCGGGCCGAGGCCGTCATCTACGCGCTGGCGTCGGTGGGCCAGCTGGACGTGCTGGAAGACTGACGGTTCCGCGCATTGGCCTCTAGGCCATGGACGCGCTGACCGCTGCGCGGCGGTCAGGCGGCCATGGTCTTTTTTGTGTCGGAGCTTCCGGCTCGGTCCGGCGCGGCCGCCGGGCGCGGCCGGTCCGGTTTTGCCGGCCCGGCGCAGGGACCGGGGGGCGCCACGGCGAAAACAGCTCAAACGGATGTTTGCTTCGTCGGAGGCGCAGGCGGTGTCGGAAACGCTGCGAATACTGCACTTGGCCGATTTGCATTTGGGCTGGAAACCGCATTTTCTCGGCCCGCTGGCGGAGGAGCGGCAGCGGGAGCGCGACGGCTTGCTGCGGCGGGCCGTCGATTTCGTGCTGCAGGAGCGGGCGGCGGACATGGTGGTCATCGCGGGCGACCTCTTCGAAACGCACACGCCGCCGTCGGGGCTGGTTGAGTCGGTCATCAGCGACCTGCAGCGCCTGGAGGCCGCGGGCGTTCCCGTGGTGACGGTGCCGGGCAACCACGACGAAATTACGTACGCCGACTCGGTGTACCGCGTCCACGGCGGGCGCTGGCCGGGCGTGCTGGTGCAAAATCCCATGCCCGAACACGTCGGCACCATCACGGTCAAGGGCGTCCCCGTGCACGTCTACGGCTTGGCGTACACGGGCGGGCTCACCCGCACGCGGCCGCCCATTGCCGAGTTTCCCCGCCTGGATCGGGACGGCGTCCACCTGGCCGTCTTCCACGGCTCCCTGGACTGGGACGCGGGCGACCGCAGCCTGCCGCTCATGTCACCCGCGCTGGCCGCCGCGGGCTACGACTACATCGCCCTCGGCCACATCCACCGGCCGGGCGAGAAAAAGGTGGGTCCCGGTCTGGCGGTGTACCCGGGCATGGTGGAGGGCAAGGGCTTCAGCGACCCGGGCACGGGCCGGTTTACCATCGTCGTCCTGCGCGTCGGACGGGAAGGGCCGCGCGTGCGGGCCGAGGGCGCCGAAGTGGTGCACGTCGCGGCGGGCGTGCGCCCGGTGCGGACCGTCGAGGTAGACGTGACCCCGCTGAAGGACCTGGATGCGCTGGAGCCGTCGATTCGCGAGGCGGCCGGGGCCGCCGGCGAGAGCGCGGCGGGCCCCGGCCCCATCGTGCAGGTGCGGCTGGTGGGCGCGGCGCCGGGCTTTATCGACGTGGAGGCGCTGACGGCCCGGCTGGCGGCCGGCTTCTACTTCCTGGAGATCATCGACGACACGGCCGCCTTCGACGACGCCGTCATCGAGCGGCTGGCTCTGGAGCCGACGGTCCGGGGCGAGTTCGTCCGCCGCATGAGGGCCCTCATGGACGACGCCGAGGACGAGGCCGCCCGCGAGCTGGCGGCTCGCGCGCTGCGCCGCGGCCTGGCGGCCCTGGGGGGGATGGCCCCGTGAGCGTCGCGTGGCGCCGCCTGACGCTGGCGGGCTTCGGCCGCTTCGAAAACGAGGTGGAAGTGCAGTTCGGCCCCGGCGCCAACGTGCTTGTCGCCCCCAACGAATCCGGCAAGTCGACGCTGGCCGCGGGCCTGACGGCGGTCTTGTTCGGCCTGCCCGCCACGGCCAATCCGGACGAGTTCAGCCAGGCCCGCTGGCGCAACTGGAACGAGCCGCCGCGCTTTGAGGGCACGCTGGAGTTTTCCGCGGGCGGGGAAGTGTACCGCATCCGGCGGCGCTTCGACACCCACGCGGTCACCGTCTCCCGCCGGACCGACGGCGGCTGGGAGGACGTGGTGACCGGCGAGCACAATCCGCGGGCCCGCCGTCCCAACGCCGAGTACGAGTCGTTTCTGCGCCGCACCGTCGGCGTCGCGAGCCGGGATTTGTTCACGGCCACCTTCGCCTTCACGCAGCCGCTGCCCGGCGCGGCCCGGCTGGACGAGCACGTGCAGGAGCTTCTGACGGGCGCGGGCGCGGCCCAGTTCAGCCGGGCGCTGGACGCGCTGGTCAGCGAAGGGCGCCGGCTGACCAAGTTCACGAAGAGCGCGGGCCTGAGTCCCCGCGACGCCGTCAACGACGGCGAGCTGGAGAAGGTGCAGGCCCGCATCGACGCGCTGCGGGAAGCTCTGGAGGCCAGCCGGGCGGCGGTGGACCGGAGTCAGGCCCTTCAGGAGGACATCAGCCGCGCCCAGGCCGAGCTGGCCGCGGTCCGCCGGGAGCTGGAGCAGGTAGAGGAGCAAGTCGAGGCCTGGACCCGGTGGCAGCAGCTGCGGGACCAACAGCGGGCCGCCCTGCAGCAGCAGGCGCAGCTGCAGCGGGCGTGGGACACGTACCGCTCGCTGGAGGAGGAGCTGAAGTCCCGGCGCCGGGCGCTGCAGGAGGAGTTTCCCGACCTTCTGGGCGCGCCGGAGGGCACCGGGCAGAGGCTGGAAGAGCTGGAGCAGCTGCAGTCCGCCGCGGAGGCTCTGCGCCGCCAGCTGGCCGCGGAGCTGACCACCCTCAGGCGACGGGCCGGCGAGCTGCTGGCCGAATGGCGGCAGTTCGCGGCGGAGCGGGAGCGCTGGTGGGCCCTGCGGGACCGGCTCCGCACCGAGTTCGCGCCTTTTGAGGAAGCCGGGGAGGAGGCCCGGGGCTTCTACGCTTCCTACCGCGCCGCGAAGGCCGCGTTGGAGCTGCAGGCGGAGCAGGTGCGGGCGGAGCTGCAAAGGCGGGAGGAGGCGCGAGCCGCCCTGGCCCGGGAGCGGGCCCGTTTCGCCGAAGCCTACGGCGATCTGGACGAGCTGGGCGACGACGCGGCGGCCGCCGCCGAGGAGCGCGCGCAGCTGCTGGAGGAGCGGGAGCGGCTGGTCCCGGCGCTGGACGCCGCGCGCCGGAAACGTCAAACCGAGCGCCGGCGTGACATGGCTCTCCGAGCCGCGGCGGCCGTCCTGGGCGCCGCCCTGGCGGCGCTGGCGCCTCTTGCCGACCCGATGCCCGTTTGGCTGCTGGTCACGGGCTTGTCCCTGGCGGTCCTGGGCGCCGTGGGCCTCCTGCAAACGGCCCGGGCGCCGGTTTCGACGCCCGAAATCGAGGAGCTGACGGCGCGTCTGCAGGCGGTGGACGACGCGCTGGCGGCTGAAACCCGGCTCGGTTCATACACCGGCCTCGGCATCCCCGACCTCCGCGCGCTGCGGGAACGTCTGCTGGCGCGGCGGCAGGCCGCCGCGGCGGTGGCCGAGCGCGAAGCCGCGGCGCCCCCGTCGGACCAGGAGCTGCCGGCACGGCTGGAACGGGCCGAGGCGGAGCTGCAGCGGTTTCTCGACTTGACGGCGCCGGGCCGCGAACGGTTCGGTGACGGCGTCGAGAGGGCCTATGAGCAATGGGCGGCGCTGCGGGAGGAGGAGAGGCGGACGCGGCTGGAGCTGCTGTCCTTCAGCCGCCGCCATTTCGGCGTGGAGAGCGTCACGCCTGAAAGCGCGCCGGTGGACGGGCTGGCCGCGGAAGGCATTCCGGGAGCGTGGCGGGCCCTGGCCCGCATGCTGGAGGACGCGGGCGCGGCGCCGCCGCGGGACGTGGGCCGGCTGGTGGCCGCCGTCGCGGAGCTGGACGACGAGCACGTGGCCAAGGCCGCCGCGGCCCGCTTCGAGGTGAGCCCCGAAGCGGAAGGCCTGACCCGGCGCACGGCCGAACTGGCCGCGCGGCTGGAGCCCGTGCTGCGGGCGGCCGGCGGCGACGTGGGCGGCGCCCGCCGCCGCTGGGCCGAATACGTGCGGCGCGCCGCCGCGGCCGATATGGTGGAGAAGGAGCTGCGGGGCGTTTTGGCCGGCCAGGGCGCCCAATCCGACGAGGAACTGCACGCCCGCGCGCTGGCCGCGGCCAACGAGGCCCTCGATGCCCGCCGCCGGCTGGCCGAGCTGGCGGAACGGCACGTGGGGCTGCCGGCGCCCGACGATGACACGGCGCCGGCGGAAGTCCGGGCCGCCATCCACCGGCTCGCCGCCCGCCGCGACGAGCTGCAGCGGCGGAAACAAGACACGGAGGAGCGGCTCTTTCAGCTGCGGGAACAGCTGGCCGACGTGGCGGGCCGCACCGTCATCAACGTGGCCGAGGCCGAGCTGGAGCTGGAAGAGCTGGAGAAGGAACGGGCCCGCCTGGCGCGGGAGGTGGACGTGGTGGCCTTGGCCTACCGGGAGCTGCGCCACGCGGCCGACGCGTTTCGCAGCGCCCATCGCGACCGGCTGGCCCGGCGGGCCGGCGAGTACTGGCGGCGTTTCACGGGCCGCGACCGCCGAATCGTGCTGGACGAAAACTTCGGCGTGCAGGTGCAGGATCCGGACGGTCCCCGGCACGGGGTGAGCCAGCTGAGCCAGGGCGCTCAGGATCAGCTGTATTTGGCCCTGCGGCTGGCCATCGCGGATCTGGTGGCCGACGACGTCGCGCTGCCGCTGCTGCTGGACGATCCGTTCGTCAACTGCGACGACCGGCGCCTGGCCCGCATCCGGGAGGCGCTGACGGCGCTGGAAGGGACGCGGCAGATCATTCTTTTCAGCCACCGGGACGTGTTTGCCGGCTGGGGAACGCCGGTGGCGCCGGCGCATGACTAAGCCGCAAGAGGAGAGCGGCAGGCAGGGAGGGGCGCGGGTGAAGCTGCGGTTTTGGCTCGGCCGGGCCGGGACGGGCAAGACCCATGCGGCGCTGCAGGCCATTCGGGAGGAGGCCAAGCGAAGTCCCGACGGCCCGCCGGTGGTGCTGCTGACGCCGGAGCAGGCCACGTTCCAGATGGAGCGGGCCCTGCTGACCGGCGGCCACCTGCGGGCGTCCCACCGGGCCCAGGTGCTGAGCTTTGAGCGCCTGGCCCAGCGGGTCATGCAGGCCGCCGGCGGCGGCGCGCGGCCCCGCCTGGGCGAGCTGGGCAAGCGCATGGTGCTGCGCGCGCTCATCCAGAAGCACGGCGGGGAACTGAAACTGTTCGGCCGGGCCGCCCGCCGGCAAGGGTTCGTCGACAAGCTGGCGGCGACGCTGACGGAGCTCAAGCAGTACCGCGTCGGCCCCGACGACCTGGACGCGCGCGCCCGCCGGGCCGCGGACGACCCGGTGCTGGCCGTCAAGCTGCACGACTTGGCCCTCGTGTACCGTTCCTTCACCGAGTACACCGCGGATCGGTTCACCGACCCGGATGACGTGCTCAGCGTGGTGGCGGGCGTCTTGCCCGGGTCGGGCGTGCTCACGGGCGCCCGCGTGTGGGTGGACGGGTTCACCGGTTTCACGCCGCAGGAGCTGGCGGTGCTGCGGGCCGTCTGGCAAACGGCGGAGCGGATGGATATCGCGCTGTGCCTGGATCCCGACCAGGACGACGACGTGTTCGCCCCGACGCGGGAGACGTACGAGCGCCTCCTGAACATGGCCGCCGAAGACCGCATCGAGGTGGAGGAGCCCGTCGTCTTGGCCGCGGATCCGCCGGCCCGCTTTCGCGCCGTGCCCGAACTGGCCCACCTGGAGCGGGAGCTGTTCAAGCGGGCGGCCAAGCCCTATGCCGGCGCGCTGCCCTCGCGCGCCCCGGAGCAAGGCGCCGGGGCAGCCGTTGAGCCTCCGCTCAAGATCGTGGCGGCCGCCAATCCGCGAATCGAGGTGGAAGCCGCGGCCCGGGAAATTTTGCGGCTGTGCCGCGAGCGGGGCTGGCGTTTCCGGGACATGGCCGTCATCGTCCGGCATCTGGAGCCTTACAAAGACCTGATAGAGGCCGTGTTTTCACACTACGGCATTCCGTACTTCATCGACAGCCGCCGCTCGCTGTCCCACCATCCGCTGATTGAACTGGTGCGGTCGGCGCTGGAGGCCGCGGCGGGGCAGCGGACCGAGGCCGTCATGCGCTGCCTGAAGACGGACTTTTTCCCGGTGACCCGGGACGAGGTGGACCGGCTGGAAAACTACGCCCTGGAGCACGGCATCGACGGACGGGGCTGGATGCAGACCCGGCCGTGGCGCTACGTGCGCCGCTACACGCTGGAGCCCGAGGAGGCCCGGCCTACGGCGGAGCAGGAGCGGTATCTGGAGGAGATCAACGACATCCGTGATCGCGCGGTGGCGCCGCTGCGCCGCCTGCGCCGGCGCCTGAGCGAGGCGCGGTACGGCACCGAGCTGGCGGCCGCGGTGTGGCGATTTCTGGAAGACGTGGGGGCGGCCGCGACGCTGGAGCGCTGGATGGCCGAGGCCGACGCGGCGGGCCGGCCCGACGAGGTGCAGGAACACCGGCGGGCGTGGCAAGGCGTGGTGCAGGTGCTGGACGAGTTCGCCGCCGCGCTGGGCGCCACGCAGCCTTCCGTCAGCGAGTTCCGGCAAATCGTGGAGGCGGGGCTGGAAACGCTGCGGGTAGGCATGGTCCCGCCGGGGCTGGACCAGGTCATGGTGGGCTCGGTGGAGCGATCCCGCCAGCCCGACATCCGCGCCGCGCTGGTTCTGGGCGCGGGCGACGGCCGCTTCCCGCCCGCACCGGCCGAGGACGTCATTTTCACCGACGCGGAGCGGCAGCAGCTGGCGGCCATGGACGTGGAGCTGTCGCCCACCAGCCGCGAACAGCTGGTCCGCGAGCAGTACCTGATCTACATTTCGCTGACGCGCGCCAGCGAGTATTTGTGGCTCAGTTATCCCGCGGCCGACGGCGCGGGCAAAGAGCAGGCGCCGGCGGCCGTGGTGCGGCGGCTGGTGAAAATGTTTCCCCATGTACCGGTGGTTTCCGAGCCGGTGGAACCCGCCTCCGACGAGGCGCTGCTGGCGCGCGTCGCGGACCGCGCGGACCTGGCGGCCACGGTGGCCCGCCGCCTGCGGCGCCACCGCTCGGGCGAGGCGGCGGGGCCGCTCTGGTGGCATCTCTACGACTGGATCGCGCGCGGCGGTCTCGGCGGCGCCGTTCCTCCGGCGGCGGAGAAGGTGTTCGCCGCGCTGAACCACCACAACGCCGTGCCGCCGCTGGCGGAAGACGTGACCGCGGCCCTGTACGGCCCGGTGCTCCAAGGCAGCGTGTCGCGCCTGGAGAGCTACGCCCAGTGCGCCTTCAAACATTTCGCCCGGTACAGTTTGCGCCTGCAGGAGCGGCCTCGCTGGGTGCTGGACGCCGCCCAGAGCGGCACCTTCGTGCACGCCGCGCTCAAGCTGTTCGTGGAGCGTTTGAGCGGCTCCGGCGCCGACTGGGGGGCCCTGAGCGACGACGAGGCGCTGGCACTGGCTGATGCGTGCGTGGACAGCCTCATTCCGCACCTGGGCGGCGAGATTTTGCTGAGCTCGGCGCGGCACGGGTTTCTGGCCGGCGTGCTGCGCCGGGCCGTACGGCGGGCGGTGCTGCTGTTGACCGAGCACGCGCGCCGGGGCCGGTTCCGTCCCGTGCACGTGGAGCTGACCTTCGGCCGCGGCGCCCGGGGCGTGGAGCCGCTGGTGCTCCTCCTGGAGGACGGCGGGCGGCTGGAGCTGTCGGGTCAAATCGACCGCGTTGACACGGCCGAGGACGGCGGCCGCCGCTGGGTGCGGATCATCGACTACAAGAGCTCGAAGCGAGACCTGTCCATAACGGAGGTAGCCCACGGCCTGTCCCTGCAGCTGCCGCTCTATCTGGCCGCCGTGCTGGAGCTGGCCGAAAGTGGCCGCATCGCGGGCGGCCCCGCGGAGCCGGCGGCCCTTGTCTACTTCCCCGTGCGGGAGACCCTGGTCCGCATCGACGCGCCCGTGCCGGAGGAGAAGCTGGAGGCCATGCTGAAGCGGGCGCTCCGCATGCGCGGCTTGTTCATCGATGATCCCGACGTGCTGCGGGCCATGGCCGACGACGTGGACGGCGGCTCGCAGCTTCTGAACGTTTCGGTGACGAAACGGGGCCACGTGGACAAGCGCAGCAACACCACCGACGCGGAGGGCTTCGCCGCGCTCACCGGCTTCGCCCGGCGCAAGGCCGCGGAGCTGGCCCGGAGCATCCGCGCGGGCGACGTCCGGGTCGCGCCCTTCGCCTTGGGCGACGACACGGCGTGCCGCTTCTGCCCGTACAAGCCCGTCTGCCAGTTCGATCCGCTCCTGGAGGGCAACGGCTACCGCATGCTGGAGGACTGGTCCCGGGACGAAGCCTGGCAGCGCATCAGGGAGGCGGGATCATGAGCGGGGTGCGCTGGACGCCGGCGCAGCAGCGGGCTTTGACGACCCGCGGCCGTCACCTGCTGGTGTCCGCGGCGGCGGGGTCGGGCAAGACCGCGGTGCTGGTGGAACGCATCGTGCGCCGGATCACGGAGGAAGGCGGGGACATCGATGGGCTGCTGGTGGTGACGTTTACCGACGCCGCGGCGACGCAGATGCGGGATCGGATCCGGGAAGCGGTGGAGGAACGCCTGGCGGCCCGTCCCGGCGACACGCACTTAAGCCGCCAGCTCCTGCTGCTGCCGCGCGCGGACATCGGCACGCTGCACTCGTTTTGCCTGGACGTGGTGCGGCGTCACTTTTACGCTCTCGGGCTGGATCCGAACGTGCGCGTCATGGACGAGCACGAAGCGCACCTGACCCGGCTGGAAGCGCTGGACCTGGTTCTGGAAGAGGCGTACGACCGCATGGACGAGGACAGGCCCTTCGCGCGCCTGGTGGACGGGTACGCCGGGCAGGGAGGTGATCAGGCGCTGCAGCGGCTGATGCTGGCGCTGCACGACTACGCGCGCAGCCTGCCGGATCCGGCGGGCTGGCTGCGGGAGGCGGGCCGGGCGTACCAGCGGCTGGACGAGGCCACCTTTGACGAAACGCCCTGGGCCCGGGAGCTGCAGCTGCACGCCCGCGTCGTCATCGGCCGCGCCATCCGCCTGCTGGAGCGCGCGCTGTCCCTGGCCTGCGGGCCGGGCGGCGCCGCGGCCCACGCGGAAACCATCGAGGCCGACATCCAGCGGCTGGAGGGGCTGCGGGAAGCCGCGGGGCGGAGCTGGTCCGCGCTGGCCGCGGCGGCCGAAGCCGCTCTGTTTCCGGGCGCCAAGCGGGCGGCCAAAGACGACGGCGACCCGGACGTGCGGACCGCCACGCTGGAGCTGCGCAACAAGGCGAAGCGGCTCATGCAGCAGCTGTACGACCGCCTGCTGTCGCGCCCTTTGGCGGAGCAGCTGGCGGCGCTGCGGGATCTGGCGCCCGTGGCCGCGTCGCTGGTGGAGCACGTCGTCCGGCTGGACGAAGCGTACGCCGAAATCAAGGCGGCCCGGGGCGTCATCGACTTTGGGGACATCGAGCATTTTTGCCTGAAGCTGCTGGACGACCAGGCCGTCGCGGAGCAAATCCGCAGCCGCTACGACGAAGTGCTGGTGGACGAATGCCAGGACCTCAACGGCGTCCAGGACGAAATTTTGCGGCGCATCGTCCGCCCGCCCCAACAGGGCGGCGAGCTGTTCATGGTCGGCGACGTCAAGCAGAGCATCTACCGTTTCCGGCAGGCGGATCCGGGGCTGTTCCTGGAACGCTACCGCCGCGCGTCGCCCGAGGAGGACGCGCCGGAACAGCGCATCGACCTGCGGGAGAACTTCCGCAGCCGCCGCGCCATCGTCGACGCGGTCAACTTCATCTTTCGCCAAATCATGACCCCCGGCGCGGCGGAGATGGCGTACGGCCCCGAGGCCGAGCTGGTTTTCGGCGCGTCCTTCGGCCCGCCGGATCCCGGGACCGGGCGGGGCGGCGACGTGCCCGTGGAGGTCCACTTGCTGGAGAAAAGCGGCGCGGCCGGCGCCGCGCCCGGCGAGCCCGACGCCGGCGGTGCGGAGGCCGAGGCCGCCGGCGCCGCGGACGACCTGCTGGCGGACATGTCGTCTTTTCAGCGGGAGGCGGTTCTCGTGGCCCGGCGCATCCAGCAGCTGGTGCGGGGCGGCGAGGCCGTGGTGTGGGACCGGGCCGCGGGCCGCTATCGCCCGGCCCGCTACGGCGACATCGTCATTCTCCTGCGGACCGTGCGGCACCGGGCCAACGAACTCATCGACGTGCTGGCGCGCATGGACGTGCCCGCGTACGCGGAACTGGGCACGGGCTACTTCGCGGCCGCCGAGGTGGAGACCATGATGGCGCTGCTGGCGGTGCTGGACAACCCGCGGCAGGACATCGAGCTGGCCGCGGTGCTGCGGTCGCCGATGGTGGGCTGCAGCGTGGACGATCTGGCCCGCATCCGGCTCTGCCGGCCGGACGGCGACTTTTTCGACGCGGTCGTGGCCGCTGCGGCCGCGCCGGAGCTGGGCGAGCTGCAGTCGCGGCTCGCGGCGTTCCTTGGCTTTCTGGAGCAGGCCCGCACCGACGCCCGGCGCATGCCCCTTTCGCGCCTCGTCTGGCGCCTGCTTCAGCAAACCGGCTACTTTGACTACGTGGGCGCCATGCCCGGCGGGCGGCAGCGCCAGGCCAATCTGCGCGCGCTGCACGAGCGGGCCCGGCAATTCGACACGTTCGCGCGCCACGGTCTGGCCCGGTTCCTGCGCTTCATCGAGCGCCTGCGGGAAGCGGACGGCGATCTAGGCACCGCGCCGGCGGCGGGCGAGGGCGAGGACGTGGTGCGCGTCATGAGCGTGCACAAGAGCAAAGGGCTGCAGTTTCCCATCGTCTTCGTCGTGGGCTGCGGACGGTCGTTCCAGGACCGGCCCGTCCACCCTGACGCCGCGTTCCAGCAGCATCTCGGCGTGGGCCTGCGCATCGTGGACCCGGAGCGGCGCCTGTCCGAACCGTCGCTGCTGCACGCGGCCGCCCGGGCCCGCCGCCGGCGGGAGGAGCTGGCCGAGGAGATGCGGCTGCTGTACGTCGCGCTGACCCGGGCCCAGGAGCGCCTGATTCTGGTGGGCGCAGACGATCTGGAGGCCAAGGCGCCCGGCTGGGCCACCGACCGGCCCGCCCACGTGTGGCCGCTGCCCGACGAGGACTTGCTGGCCGCCGGCAGCTGGCTGGACTGGCTGGCGCCCGCGTGGATGCGCCATCCCGGAGCCGCGGCGCTGCGGGAGCTGGCGGGCGGGGACGGGCCGCCTTTGCTGGAGGGAGACCCCTCCCGCTGGGACTTCCGCGTCTGGACCGCCGACGACTTGCAAGAGGCGGCCGACGACGAGGGCGCCGGGACGGGCGTGCGCGTGTCCTGGCCGAAGGTGGCGGCACTGCGGCCTTTGGCGGAGGCCGCGGGCCAGGAGGGCGCGGGGCGGCTGGCGTCCGATGACGCCGGGTTCGCACCCGTCCGCGAGGAGCTGGAGCGGCGGCTAGCGTGGCGCTACGACTGGGCGCCGGTGGTGGGCCGGCCGGCCAAGCAAGGCGTCAGCGAGCTGAAGCGGCGCTGGGATGACGCGGACCGGGACGAAAAGGCGCCGGTGGTCAAGCCCGTCATCCAGCTGGAGGAGCGGCCGGCCTTCCTGCAGGAGACCGCGCCGGCCCTGACCCCCGCGGAGCGGGGTTCGGCGGTGCACCTGGTCATGCAGCATCTGGACTTGGCGGGACCTTTGGCCGCCGGCGACATCGCGCGGCAAATCGCGGCCATGGTGGAGCGGCGGATGCTGACGCCCGAGCAGGCCGCGGCGGTGGACGTCGCGCCCATCGCGCGCTTTTTCGAGACGCCTTTGGGCCTCAGGCTCCGGTCCGGCGCGAGCCGGGTGCGGCGGGAAGTGCCGTTCATCATGGCGCTGCCCGCGCTGGAGGCGTACCCGGACCTGGCCGCCGACGCGGACGCGGCCCGGGACGAAATCGTCGTGGTGCAGGGCATCATCGACGTGCTGCTGCGGGACGGCCACTCGGTGCTTATCGTGGACTACAAAACGGACCACGTGTCCGCGGCCGCGGCGCCGCTGCGGGCCCGGGCGTACCGGAGCCAGGTGGCCCTCTACCGGCGGGCGGTGCGGGAAATCTACGGCGTGGGGGAGGTGGAGGCCCATCTGGTCTTTCTGACGCCGGGCGTGGCCGTCCCGGTGCCCGATGGCGAATAGCGGCCGGCGAGGGGCGACCGGCCGGTGCCGCCCGCCGGGCGTGAGCCCACCGCCCGCCCGTCTTCACCGCCGCCCCAGCTGCCGCCAGGCGGCCCAGCCGTTGAGCGCGGCCGTCAGCGCGTAGTCCACGTTCACCGCCCACAGCGTGCCGGCGATGCCGAGGCCGGGGTCGGCCGTCCAGTGGTACACCAGGACCATGCGCACCAAGGTGGTCAGCACGAAGGTGCCCAGCAGCCAGCTGGTGCGGCCCAGGGCGTGGAGCACCGAGGCGAAGATGCCGCCGGCGAAGGCAAAGGGGGCCGCCAGCCCCGCAATGCGCACCAGCGGGGCGATTTCCGGGGCGCCGTAGAGGATTTTGGGAATGGCGGCCGGCGCGGCCAGGCACGCCGCCAGCGTCAGCAAGCCCACCGCGGCGCTGCCGCCCGCGGCTTTGAAAAACAGCCGCCGCGCCGCGGCCAGGCGGCCCGCGGCCGCGGCCTCGGCCACGGCCGGCGTCAGCACCGTGGCCACGGGAAAGACCACCAGCATGGGCATGTACAGCAGCGGCAGCACCATGCCGGTCAGCTGCCCGTACAGCTCCGTGGCAGCGCCCAGCGAGTGCCCCGCGGCTATGAGCCGGCGGGGAATGAGGCCCACGTTGATCATTTGCGCGGCCGTGTTGACCAGCGTGGCCAGCCACAGCGGCAGGGCCACCGCCAGCAGCTCGCGGGCCGTGCGGATGTCGTTGACCACGACAAACACCGGTCCCGGGCGGCGTTGCCGCACCGGCCGCGGCCGGCCCGCGCCGTGCGGCGGACGGGAGGCCCGCTCCCAGGCCCACCAGCCCGACATGGCCATGGCGGTCAGCAGGCCCACCAGCTCGCCCGCGCCCAGGCCGATCACCAGGGCCGCGGCGGCGTGTTCGGCGCCACGGGCCGCCCACAGGGACAAGAGCCCGAACACGACGGGCACCCGCACCAGCTGTTCCATGACTTGTCCCGCGGCCGTCGATTTCATGTTTTGCCGGCCTTCCGCAAAGCCGCGGAAAATGCCGGTGAGGGCCGACGGGACGAAGGCCAGGGGCAGCAGCAGGATGAGGCGCTCCGTCCGCGGGTCGGTCAGGAAACCTCGAGCCAGGAAGGGGGCCGAGGCCGCCACGGCCGCCGCGGTGGCAGCCGTCAGCACGGCGATCAGCACCGCCGTCACGCGGCGGGCTTGGCGCACTTGATCGAAGTCGGACCGGGCCAGCCCGTCCGCGGTGAGGCGGGTCAGGGCCACCGGCAGCCTGAGGGTGGACATGGCCGACGCGAGGCGGAACACCGGCATGACCATCTGAAACAGCCCCAGCGCCTCGGGGCCCGCCCAGCGCACGACGACGATGCGGTATACGACGCCCATGGCCCGCGTCACGGCCCCGGCGCCCATGAGCAGCAGCGCGCCTTGCAGCAGCGGACGCCTGCGCAATGCTTCCGCCTCCCGCGGCGTTCGTCTTCATACGATTACGGGACAACCGCGGCGGCTAGAACCGCCGGGAAGGACCGGGGGCGCCCGCAAGGATTTCACCGGTTTCGGGGGAAGGAAACAAGAACGGCACACGCGGGCGGCGCCCGCGACGGGAGGTACCGGATTGGACTGGACATCGATTCCCAAAGTTGAGCTGCATCTTCATCTCGACGGCTCGGTGCGGCCGGGCACGCTGTGGGAGCTGCTGGAGGAGCGGCGCCGGCGGCCCGGCGGGGACCACGGGCTGGCGCCTTTCGCCGCGCTGCGGAGCGCGGCAGACGTGCGGCGGTGGATGGAGGTGGGCGACCAAGCCCGGACGCTGGCCGAGTATTTGTCCCGCTTCGAGCTGCCTTTGGCCGTCATGCAGGATCCCGAATCCATGGAGCGCATCGCCTACGAACTGGTGGAGGACGCGGCCCGGGAAAACGTGCGCTACATGGAGGTTCGTTTCGCGCCGATTTTGCACACCCGCGAAGGCATGACGATGCGGCAGGCCGCCGAGGCCGCGGCCGCGGGCCTGCAGTGGGGCGGGCGGGAGTTCGGCGTCGGCGTCGGCGTCATCGCCTGCTGCATGCGCCATGTGGACCCCGCGGACAACGTGGCCATGGTCCGGGAAATGGAGCCGCTGCTGGGCCGGGGTGTCGTGGCGGTGGATCTGGCCGGCGACGAAGCGGCCTTTCCGGGCCGTTTGCACCGGGAAGCTTTCGACCTGGCCCGGGCGATGGGCTTCAACGTCATCATCCACGCGGGCGAAGCCAGCGGCGCCGAGGAGATTCGCTACGCGCTGGAAACGCTGGGCGCCCGGCGCATCGGGCACGGCGTGGCTCTAGAGCAGGACCCGGAGCTGATGCGCTTCGTGGTGGAGGAGGGCATCCCGCTGGAGATGTGCCCCAGCAGCAACGTGCAGACCAAGGCCGTGGCCGGCCTGGAGCGGCACCCGCTGCGGCGCTACTTCGATGCCGGCGTGCGGGTCACCGTCAACACCGACAACCGGACGGTGTCGGCCGTCACCCTGGCCGATGAGTACGAGCGCATCGTGGAGGCGCTGGGTTTCACCGCAGACGACGTGCGGACCATGATTCGCTACGCGGCCGAGGCCGCTTTCCTGCCCGGCGAGGAGAAGGCCCGGCTGATCGCGGAGGTGTCGGCGGGCTAAGCGGCCGGCCCGGCGGACGCCCAAGTCCCGGCGCCCGCCGGGCCGGCGAAGCCGAGGTCAGCCCAAAACGAGGCCCGTCTTCTCCCGCACCTCGGCCATGACTTCCCGGGCAATCGCGCGGGCCCGCTCCGCGCCGTCCCGCAGCATGTCCCGCAGGGTGTCCAGGTCCGCCAGCAGCGCGGCCCGGCGCTCGCGGATGGGCGCCAGCGCCTTCACGATGTCCTCGGCCAGCTGCTGCTTCAAGTCCACGTAGCGCAGCGTGCCGTCCTCGTAGGCGGCGCGGAAGCCGGCCACCACGTCGGGCGCGGAGAACTCCTGCAACAGCGTGAACAAGTTGGCCACGCCGGGGCTCATGGCGTCGCCCGCGGGCCCCGTGTCCGTCACGGCCCGCCGCACCAGCGCGCGGATTTCGTCCGGTTCCGCGTGCAGGGCGATGTAGCTGCCGGGCACGCTCTTGGACATTTTGCTGGTGGGGTCGTTCAGCGCCATGACCCGGGCCGCGTGTTCCGGCAGCAGCGTCTTGGGCTCCGGGAACGTCTCGCCGAACAAGTGGTTGAACTTGCGGGCCAGGTCCCGGGTCAGCTCCAGGTGCTGGGTCTGGTCTTCGCCCACCGGCACCATCTCCGCCTTGTAGAGCAAAATGTCCGCGGCCTGCAAGATCGGGTAGTTCAGCAGGCCCGCGTTGACGTTTTGCTTGTGCTGGCGGGCTTTGTCCTTGAACTGGGTCATGCGCTCCAGCTGGCCCAGCGGCGTGATGGTGTTGAGAATCCAGCACAGCTCCGTATGCTCGCGCACGTGGGACTGCACGTACAAAATGCTCCGCTCCGGATCGATGCCGCAGGCGATGAGGGTGGCCGCCTTGTCCAAAACCTCGCGGGGCATCGCCTTGGCGTCGTAAGGAATGGTCATCGCGTGCAAATCAACGATGGAAAAAATGCATTCGTGCTCGTCCTGCAGCTTCACCCAGTTGCGCACCGCGCCCAAGTAGTTGCCGATGTGGATGTCGCCCGTGGGTTGAATGCCGGAAAACACTCGTGCCATGTGATCCGCTCCATTCCTTTTCTTACCGAATCAATATACCACAGCCGGGCGCCTTTCGGCATCCTGCACGGAGGAAAAGCGCCGGTGGCGGGGAATCTTCTTCAGGGCCGCGCCCTGCGCGGCACTTGCACACTTTTCCCGGAGTGATTGGCTTGGCCTTGATCGCGATTTTGTCGGACTTTGGGCAGACGGAGTACGTGGGGATTTTGCGGGGCGTCATTCAGCGGCTCGCGCCCGGAACGACGGTCACCGACCTCTACAACGAGGTGCGGCCGCAGTCCATCCGCGAAGGCGCCTGGGTGCTGTATACGGCCTACCGGTATTTCCCGGAGGACACCATCTTCCTGTGCGTCGTGGACCCGGGCGTGGGGTCCGACCGGCAGGCTTTGGCCATCCGCACCCGCCGCTACTTTTTCGTCGGGCCCGATAACGGTTTGCTGTTTCCGGCCGTCACCGAGGACGGCCTGAAAGAAGCGGTGCAGCTGCCCATCCCGCCCGACGCCGCGCCCACGTTCCACGCCCGGGACGTGTTCGCGCCCGCCGCGGCCCGGCTGGCCGCGGGCACGCCCATGAACGAGCTGGGGCCGTCGGCGGAGATCAAGGCCCGGCTGCGTTTCCACAAGAAGGGGCGCGAAGGCGAAATCGTGCGGGTGGACCGCTTCGGCAACATCATCACCAACTTGCCTCACATCGGAAAAGACAGCTACCACGTCATCGTCGAAGGCTACCGGCGCACGCTGCCCTTCGTGCGGACGTACGCGGAGGCGCCGCGAGGGCGCCTGTTCGTCACCGAAGGCTCCGCGGGCACGCTGGAGATTTCGCTGCGCAACCGCAGCGCCTGGTCGGTCATGGACGTGCCGCTGGGCTCCAAAATCACCATCGAATGACCCGCGGCCCGGCTCCTTGGCTGCCCCCGGTGCCGGCCATGAAATCACGGCTTCCCATGAGGAGAATCTTGTACAATAGGGGTGGAGAGCCGCCGCCGGCGCGCCCGGCGCGTCGCGGCGTGCGTATGATGGAGCCGGACGACACTTGCTTGGAAGGGCGGACGGATCGTTGAAGAAGCGAATGAAGGCGCTGATCAAGCCCGAAGCCGGCCCCGGACTGAAACTGGCGGAGGTGGACGTGCCCGAGCCCGGCCGCGGCCAGTGCCTTGTCAAGGTGGAAGCGGCGTCCATTTGCGGCACGGACCTGCATATTTACCAGTGGGACCCGTGGGCCGCCTCCCGGCTGAAACCGCCCCTTATCGTCGGCCACGAGTTCGCCGGCCGCGTCGTCGCGGTGGGCGAGGACGTCACCAGCGTCGCCGTGGGCGACTACGTGGCGGGCGAAGGCCATCTGTTTTGCGGCGAATGCTACTACTGCCGCACCGGCAGCGCCCACATCTGCGAGCGCGGCCAAATCATCGGCGTCGACACCGACGGCTGCTTCGCCGAGTACATCCGCATGCCCGCGGTGAACTTGTGGAAGCTGGACGAGGACGTGCCGCCGGAGGTCGGCGCCATTCATGATCCTTTGGGCAACGCGGTGCACACCGTCATGGCCGCGGGCGTGTCGGGCCGGCGGGTGGCCGTGGTGGGCTGCGGGCCCATCGGCCTGGTGGCCATCGCGGTGGCCCGGCGGGCGGGCGCGTCGGCGGTGTTCGCCATCGACCCCAATCCGTACCGGCGCGAGCTGGCCCGGCGCATGGGCGCGGACGCGGTGCTGGCGGCCGGACCCGGGGAGGACCCGGCGTCGCGGGTGCGGGAGCTGACGCAGGGCCGCGGCGCGGACGTGGTGCTGGAGATGTCGGGCCATCCCGCCGGCATCGACAGCGGGCTGGACATGCTGCGCAAGGGCGGGCGCATGGTGCTCCTGGGGCTGCCGCCGAACCCGGTGACGCTGGATTTGACCGAAAAAGTCATCTTCAAAGAAGCGACCCTCATCGGGGTCAACGGCCGGCGGCTGTTCGAGACGTGGTACCAGACGGCGGAGCTTTTGCGCACCGGCCTGGACGTGACGCCGGTCATCACCCACGAGTTTAAGATGGAAGATTTCGAGCAGGCCTTTGCCGCTTTGATGGAAGGGCGCTGCGGCAAAATCGTGCTGAAGCCCTGAAGCCCGCGGCCGCCGGGCCGCGGAAATCCGACTGTGCAGGGAAGCGAAGGAGAGGGCAGCCATGTCAGAGCGAACGGGATCGGCGCTGGACTTTCTGCATGACGAGATCGAGCAGCTGAAGCAGGCCGGCGTGTTCCGCTACCCGCGGGTGCTGGAGGGGGCGCAGGAGCCCCGGGCCGTCTTTGACGGCAAAGAGGTCGTCAACCTCTCTTCCAACAACTACCTGGGCCTGGCCAACCACCCGAAGCTGCGGGAGGCGGCCCGCCGGGCCGTCGATACATACGGCGCCGGCTCCGCTTCCGTGCGGACCATCGCCGGCACCATGAGCCTGCACACCGAGCTGGAGCGGCGGCTGGCGGCCTTCAAGCGCACCGAGGCGGCGCTGGTGTATCAGTCGGGCTTCACCGCCAACTCGGGCACCGTCTCGGCCATTTTGGGCCGCGAGGACGTCATCATCAGCGACGAGCTCAACCACGCCAGCATTATCGACGGATCGCGCCTCAGCCGCGCGACCATCAAGATTTACCCGCACAAAGACGTCGCGGCCATGCGGCGGCTGCTGGAGGAGAGCAAAGACGCCCGGCGCATCCTGGTCATCACCGACGGCGTCTTCAGCATGGACGGCGACATCGCGCCGCTGCCGGACATCGTGGAGGTGGCGAAAAAGTACGGCGCCATCGTCATGGTGGACGACGCGCACGCCAGCGGCGTTTTGGGCGAAAACGGCCGGGGCACGGTGGATCACTTCGGGCTGCACGGCCAGGTGGACATCCAGATCGGCACGCTGTCCAAGGCCATCGGCGTGCTGGGCGGCTACGTGGCCGGGCCGCAGGTGCTCATCGACTACCTGGTGCAGCGGGCGCGGCCGTTTTTGTTCAGCACGTCGCACCCGCCGGCGGTGACGGCCGCGTGTCTGGCGGCGCTGGACATTCTCGAGCAGGACGATTCGCTCATCAAGCGGCTGTGGGACAACGCGCGCTACTTCAAGGAAGGCCTGGCGGAGCTGGGCTTCGACGTGTCGGGCAGCGAGACGCCTATCATCCCCGTCATCGTGGGCGACGGCGCCAAGGCCATGCAGCTCAGCGACCGGCTGTTTGAGGAGGGCGTGTTCGCCCAGGGCATCGCGTACCCGACGGTGCCGCGCGGCAAAGCCCGCGTGCGCACCATCGTCACCGCGGCCCACAGCCGGGAAGACCTGGACCGGGCGCTGGCCGCGTTCGAGAAAGTCGGGCGGGAGCTGGACATCATCTAGCGTCCCGGGTCCCCTCCCGCGGACCGGGCAAGAGTGCTATACTGGGACAAGTGAGTGGGTTGCTGGGAGGGACCGCAGCATGCGTTTTGTCGTCAATGACGGATACCTGTACGTGTACGCGGACGTGGACCAACTGGCCGAAGGCGTCCGCGTGGAAGACGACGGCCGGCGGGAAGTGCAGGTGCTGGCCGTGCCCATCGAATACGGCACCAACAACGAACATATCGTGGAGCCTATGGCCCAGGGCATCGCCTCGGTGCTGGAGGCGGGCTGGCAGACGAAAAGCGCCAAGGTGCGGGACGTCATCGCCGTCACCGAGCACCCGGGCGGCGCGTACAGCTGGCTGTCGACGCTGCGCACCGGCGCGTGCGAAGGCAGCAACATCCTGGACGCGACCTTGGACATGGGCGTTCACTTCATCATGAACCACGAGGATCAGGAGCGCCACCTGGGGGCGCGGGAATACCAGGCCATCTCGCCCGAGGACGGCTTCGTTTTGGAAGTGTGCCAGACCATGCTGGAGCAGGTGTCGGTGCCGCCGCTGTTTGCCGACAGCGACCTGCTGGAGGAAGACGAGCCGTACGACGACGACTACGACGAACGGCCCACGTGGCAAGACTACGAGAAGCGCTATCAGCTGACGACGGAGCAGCTGATGCACCGGCTGGCTTTGGGCGAAGAGGTGGCCGCGACCCGCTCCGAGTGGGAGGAACGGGCCGACTGGCTCTGGTCGTACGACGAGTACTTGCGGGAGCAGTGGCGCCGCACGGTGGTGGACCATATGACGGCGGAGCTCGCGAAGCTGAGGAAGCGCCTGGAGAACCTGGACGTGGAGCGGCAGCGCATCAGCGACGCCATCGCCCGGCTGGAGGAGCAGGGCGCGCGCTTCGCCGAGGAAAACTGACGCCGAGGGCCCTTCGGGGCCCTTTGTGATTTTCTTTACAACCGCGCGCGGCGTGTGTTATGATCGAGGGGACCCAATCGTCACGCGAGCTTTCGGTGTGAAAGCGGTTGTGACCAGATTCACAAATTCTCCGGCAGGGTGGTGTTACGGCCGTGCACCCGTACGCGCCGCTTCTGATTTTCATCGGCCTGGCGCTGCTCATTCCCGTCGCCATCTCCGTCCTTTACTCGCTGGTCAGTTCCCGACGTCCCGACCCTGTGAAGAGCACCCCCTACGAGAGCGGCTATCCGACGCCTCCCATCGAGGGCCGGTTCCCGGCCAAGTTTTACTTTATCGCCATGCTCTTCGTCATCTTTGACGTGGAAGCAGCCGCCATGTACTCCTGGGCGGTGCTGTTGAGGGAGCTGGGCGCCTACGGATTGGCCGCCATGGCTCTCTTTTTGATTGTGTTCATTCTGGGCGACTTGTATGTGTGGAAAAAGGGAGGCTTCGACTGGACATGACGCACCACAATGCGGACAGCCAGTTTTTCACGACGACCATCGACAAGCTGGTCCGCTGGGGCCAGAAGTCGTCGCTGTGGCCGCTGACCTTCGGGCTGGCCTGCTGCGCCATCGAGATGATGAATTTGGTGTCGCCGCGCTATGACATGGCCCAGTTCGGCTCCGAAGTGTTCCGCAGCACGCCGCGCCAGGCGGATCTGCTGATCGTGTCCGGCCGGCTTTCCAACAAGATGGTGCCCGTCATCGAGCAGGTGTACCGGCAGATGCCGGATCCGAAGTGGGTCATCGCCATGGGCGCCTGCGCGTCCAGCGGCGGCATTTTCGACAACTACGCGATCGTGCAGGGCGTGGACGAGGTCATCCCGGTGGACATTTACGTGCCCGGGTGCCCGCCGTCGCCCGATGCGGTGCTGGACGCGGTGCTGAAGCTCAAGGAAGCCATCGGCGACGGCCGCGTCCACGGCGGGGTGATGCGCGCGTGAGCCCGAAGGAGCTGTACGCCCGGCCGTACACCGGCGGCGCGGAAGCCCAGGAGGAGATGCGCCGCACGCTGATCCCGGAGCTCCTGCGAGAGTTTCCGGACTCGGTGCGGGAGCTGGAGACGCCGTTTGACATCGCGCAGCTCGAGGTTCAGCCCGAGGCGCTGCGCGCGGTGGCCGTGCGCCTGAAGGAGCGCGGCTTCAACGTCTTGATGGACGTGGGCGGCGTCGACTACTTGCCGCGCACGCCGCGGTTTGAAGTCGTCTACCATTTCGTGGCCATTCCCGGCCTGTGGCGGCTGCGGCTGCGGGTGCCCGTGGAGGAAAGCGCTCCCGAAGTGCCGACGCTGTGCGATCTGTGGCCGTCGGCCGAGCACGCGGAGCGGGAAGTGTGGGATCTGTTCGGCATCCGCTTCACGGACCACCCGAATTTGACCCGCATTCTGCTTCCGGACAACTGGGTGGGCCATCCGCTGCGCAAGGACTATCCGCTGCAGGGCGAGCGGGCCAAGCACATGGGCCCCTTCTCGGTGCGCAACCGGTACCACGCGCCGAAGCGGCCGGGCGACCCGCCGGGCACGTGCGGCTTGCCGCGGGCCGATTTGGGAGGCGGGGATTGACGTGTCTCGCATCGTGCAGTCGGGTCAGTATCAGCTGAACGTCGATGACTTGAAGATCGCCGGCAGCGGCGACCGCATGACCCTCAGCATCGGCCCGCACCACCCGAGCACCCACGGCGTGCTGCGGGTCATTCTCGAGATTGAGGGCGAGCGCATCATCAAAGCCACGCCCGAAGTGGGCTTTCTGCACACCGGCATCGAGAAAAACGCGGAGCACCTGACGTGGACCCAGGCCATCACGGTGCTGGACCGGATGGACTACCTGGCGCCGCTTTCCAACAACCTGGGCTACGTCCTGGCGGTGGAGAAGCTGCTGGGCATCGAGCCGCCGCCGCGGGGCCGCACCATCCGCATTTTGCTCACCGAGCTGCAGCGCATCGCGTCGCACGCCATCTGGCTGGGCACCACCGCGCTGGACATCGGCTCGCAGAGCGTGCTCATGTACGCGTTTCACATTCGCGAACTCATTCTGGACTTGTTTGAAGAAGCGTCCGGCGCCCGCATGAACCCCAGCTACTTCCGGGTCGGCGGCCTGGCCGAGGACGTGCCGGAAGGGTTCGAGGAAAAGGTCCGGGCGTTCCTGGACGAGATGCCCAAGCGGCTGAAAGAGATTCGCACCATCCTTGACAAGAACCCCATCTGGCTGGACCGGCTGAAGGGCGTGGGCGTCATCGACGCGGACCGGGCTCTGGCCCTGGGCGTGACGGGGCCCAACCTGCGCGCGTCCGGCGTGCCCTACGACGTGCGCAAGGCGTACCCGTACGCGGGCTACGACGAGTACGAGTTCGACGTGCCGGTGGGCGAGAACGGCGACAGCTACGACCGCTACCTGGTGCGGGTGCTGGAGATGATGGAGTCGCACCGCATCTGCCGCCAGGCGCTGGAGCGGCTGGAGCCCGGCCCGGTCAACGTCGACGACCGCAAGATCGTGCTGCCGCCCAAAGAAGAGCTGCGGCACAGCATGGAGGCCCTCATTCACCACTTCAAGCTGGTGTCGTACGGCTTCGACGTGCCGGCGGGCGAAGTGTACCAGGCGCTGGAGAGCCCCCGGGGCGAGATCGGGTTCTACGTCGTTTCCAACGGCAAGAACAAGCCGTGGCGAGTCCGCGTGCGCGGGCCGGCCTTCTACCACGTGTTCGCCCTGCCGGCCATGATGGAAGGGGCGCTTTTGGCGGACATGGTGGCGGTCATCGCCAGCGCGGACCCCGTGTTCGGGGAGGTGGACCGATGAGCGCCGAAAACGGACGGGCCGGCGCGGAGCGCGCCATGGAGAACGGCGCCGCGCAGGCGGCGCCGTGGTGGGAGCGCCGGGCCGAAGACGTGGAGCGGCTGATCGGCAAGTACCCCAACTCCCGGTCGGCCATCATGGGGCTGTTCTGGATGGCCCAGGAAGAGCGCGGGTACGTGTCCGACGAGGATCTGAACTGGATTGCCGACAAGCTGGGCTTGACGCGAGGGTACGTCGATTCCACCATCACGTTCTACTCGCTCTACCATCTGCAGCCCGTGGGCAAGTACACCATCATCGTGTGCAACAACGTCATCTGCGGGCTGAAAGGTTCCGAAGGGTTGGTTCAGGAGCTGGAGCGGCTGCTGGACGTGAAGGTGGGCGGCACCAGCGCGGACGGCCTGTTTACGCTGCAGACGACGGGCGAGTGCATCGCGGCCTGCGACGGCGCGCCGGCGCTGCAGATCAACCAGGAGTACTTCCACAAAGTGACGCCCGAGCGGGCCAAGCTCATCATCGAGCGGCTGCGGGAAGGGGCCGAGCTGGAAGCGTTGTCGGAGGAAATCGGCCTGACCAAACCGGGCGCCGTCTGGGAAGAGGGTGACTAAAGGTGGCCCACCCGCTGGAAATGCGCGTGCTGACCCAAGGCATCGGCGAGGTCGATCTGACGCGCATTGAAAACTACGAGGCGCAGGGCGGCTACGCCGCGCTGCGCAAGGCGCTGAAGCAGATGACGCCGCAGGACGTGCAGGCGGAAGTGAAAAAGGCCAATCTGCGCGGGCGCGGCGGCGCGGGCTTCCCGGCCGGCGTCAAGTGGGGCTTTCTGCCCGACGACGGCCGGCCCAGGTACCTGGCGTGCAACGGCGACGAAAGCGAGCCGGGCACGTTCAACAACCGCATGCTCATCGAGTTCAACCCGCACCTTTTGATCGAGGGCATTCTCATCGCCGCCTACGCGGTGCGGGCGTCCAAGTCCTTCATCTACCTGCGGGGCGAGTTCAAGAAGGGCGCGCGGGTTTTGGAGGACGCCATCGAGCAGGCGCGCGCCAAAGGCTACTTGGGCGACAACATTCTCGGCACCGATTTCTCCCAGGAAATCGTCGTCCACCGGGGCGCGGGGGCTTACATCTGCGGCGAGGAAACGGGCCTGCTCAGCTCGCTGGAAGGGGGCCGGGGCGAGCCCCGCAACAAGCCGCCGTTCCCGGCGGTGGCGGGCCTGTACGGCATGCCCACCGTGGTCAACAACGTGGAGACGCTGTGCAACGTGCCCTTCATCGTGGAGCGGGGCGCGGACTGGTTCTTGTCCATCGGCACCGAAAACAGCCCGGGCACGAAGCTGTTTTCCGTCAGCGGCATGGTGCGGCGGCCGGGCAACTACGAGCTGCCTCTGGGCATTACCATGCGGGAGCTCATCTTCGACGTGGCCGGCGGCCTTCTCCCCGGGCGCACGCTGAAGGCGGTGCAGCCCGGCGGCGCCAGCTCGCCGGTGCTGCTGCCCGAGCACCTGGACCTGCCGCTGGATTTCGACACCGTGCAGAAGGCGGGCTCCATTCTCGGCACCGCCGGCGTCATGGTGTTCGACGAGACCGTCTGCATGGTGCGGACGGCGCTGTACTACGCGGACTTCTTCTCCCACGAGTCGTGCGGCCAGTGCACGCCGTGCCGGGAGGGGACCGCGTGGACCGCGCGGCTGCTCCGCAAGATCGAGCGCGGCCAAGGCACCATGGAGGACGTCGAGGTCCTCAAGAGCCTGGACACGCTCATGTCCGGCACGACCATTTGTCTGCTCTCGGACTTCTCCAAGACGTTCTTGATGTCGGTGCTGAAGCATTTCCCGGAGGAGTTTGAGGCCCACATCAAAGGGCGCGCCTGTTTGGCGGAGCAGCCGCAGGAGGTGCGCAGCGCGTGAGCAAGCTCGTCAAAGTGACGTTCGACGGCATAGAAGTTGAAGTGCCCGAAGGCATGGGCCTGGTGGAGGCGGCGGCGCAGGCGGGCATCGAAATTCCGGTGTTCTGCCACCACCACAAGCTGGATCCGGTGGGCGTCTGCCGCATGTGCCTGGTGGAGGTGGAGGGCCAGCGCAAGCCGGTCACCGCCTGCACCATGAAGGCCGCCGACGGCTTGGTGGTCCGCACCGAGACGGACCTCATCCGGCACCTGCGCCAGGGCGTGCTGGAGTTTCTCCTGCTCAACCACCCGCTGGACTGCCCGGTGTGCGACAAAGGCGGCGAGTGCCCGCTGCAGGACAATACGTTCAAGTACGGGCCCACGGCCAGCCGCCTGACCATGGCCAAAGTGCGCAAGCGCAAAGCGGTGGACATGGGCAACTTCATCATTTTCGACGAAGAGCGCTGCATTTTGTGCCGCCGCTGCGTGCGCTTCGACGGCGAGATCGCCCTGGAGGGCAACCTGGTGGTGGGCCAGCGGGCCCACGAGGCCATCATCACCACCACGGACGGCCAGGACTTTGACTCCTACTTCAGCGGCAACACCATCGAGCTGTGCCCGGTGGGCGCGCTGACGTCGAAGAACTATCGGTTCCAGGCCCGGCCGTGGGACCTCTCCAGCGTCCCGTCCATCTGCACCGGCTGTTCCGTCGGCTGCAACGTGCGCCTGGACTTCCGCTTCGGCGAGCTGGTGCGCCTGGTGGCCCGGGAGCATCCGGACGTGGACAACGGCTGGCTGTGCGACCGGGGCCGCTTCAACTACCGCTACATCCACGGCGAGGAGCGCCTCACCCGGCCGCTGATGCGCAAGGGCGGCCAGTTCGTGGAAGTGAGCTGGAGCGAGGCGCTGATGGAAATCGCCAGCCGCCTGCGCACGGCCCGCCGGGACCACGGCGCCGGCAGCATCGGCTTCATCGGCGGCGGCCGGCTGACCAACGAAGAGGCGTACCTGTTCCAGAAGCTGGCCCGGGACGTGGTGGGCACGCCCAACGTCGACCACCGCGTGGGCGGACAGCAGGTGGCGTCCTTGGCCGAATACTCGGGCCGCATTGCCGACATCAACGACGCCGACGTCATCTTGCTGGTGGACGTGCTGCCGCAGGAGCGCATCCCCGTGGTGGACCTGCGGGTGCGCCGGGCGGCCCGGCGCTGGGGCGCCAAGCTGTTCAGCGTGGGCGCGGCCAAGCCGCCCTATCGGGTGCCCCATACCCACATCGCCGCGGCGCCGGGGACCACCGCGGCGGTGCTGCGGCAGGCCGCGGGCGCCCCCGGCGACGGCGGACCGGTCCAGGAACTGGCCGACGCCGTGGCGGGCGCGAAAAAAGTGGTCGTCGTCTGGAACGGCGACGACGCGTCCGTCGGCGCGGCGCTGCTGGAGGCGGCGGCCGCGTGGGGCGCCGGAGGGGAGCGGCACGTCAAGGTGCTCATTCCCGGCGAGCAGGCCAACAGCCGCGGCGCCGAGGCCATGGGCGTGCGGCCGGACATGAAGCCGGGCTTTGCGCCCGTGCCCGCGGACGAGGCGGGCCTGGACACCCGGGCGATGCTGGAGGCCGCGCGAGACGGCCGGCTGCAGGCGCTGTATCTGGCCTCGGCCAACCTGGCCGGCACCTTCCCCGACGAGCTGCTGGTGCGGGAGGCGCTGGAGAAGGTGCCGTTCCTGGTCGTGCAGGATCTGTTCCTGACCGAGACGGCCAAGTACGCCGACGTCATCTTGCCGGCGGCCGAGTTCCCCGCCAAGAGCGGCTCGTACACGAACTTTGAAGGCCGCCGCCCGTCCCTGGGGGGGGGCACTGACCCCGCGGGGGGGG
>QGSR01000427.1 GCA_003387805.1 Bacillota bacterium
CACCATGGGCAGCGGGCCGTACCAGGTGCAGCGCTGGGACAAGGACCAGCAGATCGTGCTGGTGCCCAACCCGCACTGGCCGGGCCCGGCGCCGGCGTTCCGCATGGTCGTGTTCCAGGTCATAAATGATCCTTCGGCGCGGCGGCTGCAGCTGGAGCGCGGCGACATCGACATCGCCGAGGCGCTGCCTTTGGACCAGCTGGAGCGCATCAAGGGCATGCGGGGCATCCGGGTGGAGGAGCACCCCAGCCTGAGCGTGACGTACCTTTACCTCAACAATCAGCGCAGCCCGCTGAACGACGTGCGGGTGCGGCAGGCCATTTCGTACGCGGTGGACTACAACGCGCTCATCCAGGGCGTCATGCTGGGCAACGCGGTGCAAATGCGGGGCCCGGTGCCGCAGGGCATGTGGTCCCACGACCCGGAGGCGTACCAGTACTCGCTGGACCTGGACAAAGCCCGGGCGCTGCTGGCGGAGGCCGGCTACAGCGGCGGCTTGACGCTGGGCTATTTGTACTCGCCGGTGTACCCCGAATGGGAGCAGATCGGGCTGGCGCTGCAGGCCCAGCTGGCGCAGGTGGGCATCCGCCTGGAGCTGGAGCCGTACGCGTACGCGACGATGCGGGCCATGCTGGGCGACGGGGACTTTGACATCGCCGTCGGCAACTGGAGCCCGGACTTCGCCGACCCGTACATGTTCATGAACTACTGGTTCGACTCGGCCAACGGCGGCCTGCCGGGCAACCGCTCGTTCTACTCCAATCCTGAAGTGGACCGGCTCATCCGGCGCGCGGCCGTCAGCACGGACATCGAGGAGCGGACGCGGCTGTACCAGGAGGCCCAGCGCATCGTCATCGACGAGGCGGCGTACGTGTACCTGTATCAGAAGGGCTATCAGGTAGCCATGCGGGACAACGTGAAGGGCTACGTCTACAACCCGATGCTGGTTGACATCTTCAACATCGACACGATGTACAAGTGATGTGAAACGATAACATGCGAGTGGTGACGACATGTCGTTAGGACACGTCATCGCCCGCCGGATCGCCCTGCTGGCCGTGGTGTTGCTGGGCGTCAGCGTGCTGACGTTCATCATCTCCCACGCCATCCCGGGCGATCCGGCCCGCCTTTTGGCGGGCCAGCGGGCGTCGGCCGAAGTAGTCGAGCAAATCCGGCGCAACTACGGGCTCGACCAGCCCTTGCCGGTCCAGTACGTGCGCTACATGAGCGGCTTGATGCAAGGCGATCTGGGCCGCTCCATCCGCACCGGGCGGCCCGTGGCGGAAGATCTGGCGCGCTTTTTCCCCGCTACGCTGGAGCTGGTGGCAACGGCGCTGTTTCTTGCCGTCCTCATCGGGATTCCTCTGGGCGTCTGGTCCGCGTCGCGGCAAAATTCTTGGGTTGATCATCTGAGCCGCACTGTGTCGGTAGCGGGCGCGTCGGTTCCCCTGTTCTGGCTGGGCGTGGTGGCCCTGACGGTGCTTTACGGCCGCCTCGGCTGGGTGCCCGGCTCGGGGCGCCTGTCGCCTTTCGCCCCGCCGCCCCCGACGGTCACGGGCATGTACACCGTCGACGCGCTCATCGCCCGCGACTGGAGTACATTCCTCGACGCACTGCACCATCTGCTCCTTCCCGCCGCGTGCCTCGCCTTCGTGCACGTGGGATTGGTAGCCCGCCAGGTGCGGTCCAACCTGCTGGAAGTGCTGGGCCAGGACTTTATCCGCACGGCCCACGCCTACGGCTTGCCGCCCCGCCGCGTGCTGTACCGGCACGCGCTGCGCAACGCC
>QGSR01000428.1 GCA_003387805.1 Bacillota bacterium
GCTCACAAAAGCCGGCGGCACCGCCCGGCGCGCCGTGGCGGCGCCGCGAGGGTCTGCTGACGCTGCTCTGGGTCGGCTTGGCGGTGCTGGCGGTGGCCGGCGCGCTGAGCGGCCCGGGCGCGTCGCGGGCCGGCGGCGACGGCGGTGCCGCCGGGCGGCTTACGCCCGCCGCCGAATCGGACGGTCTCGTCCTCGCGCTGGACGTGCAGCCGCTGGCGGCGGGCGGCGAGACGGTATACGTCCTGGCGCTGGGCGTCATGAGCACGCACGCCGAAAGACACGTCGTTGTCTTCCCCGACGGACAGGCCTTTGACTTCGTCGTGGAACAGGACGGCCGGGAGCTGTGGCGCTGGTCCGCGGGGCGCGCGTTTTCCCAGGCCGTGGTGCGCCGCGCCTTGGAACCGGGCCGGCTCTACCTTTTCACCGCCGCCTGGGACGGGCGCGACGCCGCGGGCCGGCCGGTGATCGGCGAAGTGCAGGTGCGCGCAGTGCTCACCGCCGAGCAGCCCTTGGCGGCGCCGCCGGCGCCGCTGCACCTGGACTAGGCGGCCGGCTCACCCGAGTTCGCCCAAGGCGCCCAGCACCAGGGCCGCGGCCACCAGGCCCGCCGTCTCGGTGCGCAGAATGCGGGGGCCCAGGGTCACCGGGTACGCGCCGTGCCGCCGGGCCAGAGCCGTCTCCTCTGCCGTCAGGCCCCCTTCCGGCCCGATGACGACCGTCACCCGCAGCGGCAGGCTCGATCCGGCCTCGCCTGAAGGCGCCGCGGCTTCCGCCCGGACGGTTTCCAGCAGGCCGCGCGACCGCTCGCCTTCCCACGGCACCAGGACGAGGCCCAGATCGTCCCGGCCGAACAGCCGGTCCCACCCGTGCACGTCGGCCACCAGCGGCACCCGGGCCCGTCCCGACTGCTTGGCGGCTTCGTAGGCGATGCGCCGCCACCGCCGGACCCGGGCTTCTGCCTTCGCCTCGTCCAGCCGCACCACCGTGCGGGCGGTAATCAGGGGGATGATGCGGGAAACGCCGATTTCGACGGCCTTCTGGACGACCAGGTCCATTTTGTCGCCCTTGCCGACGCTTTGCGCCAGGACCAGCTGTACCGACGGTTCGGCGGCCGAGGGGCGGCCGCTCTTGATACGGGCCGTGGCCTGCCGGGGCGTCACCGACGCCAGCTCGGCCTCGTACTCAAACCCGCGTCCGTCGCACACGATGACCGCGTCGCCGGCCGCCAGGCGCAGCACGCGGGCCGCGTGGGCCGCATCGGCTTCCGGCAACGACACGAGGGTGCCCGGGGCCAGCGGCTCCGCACCTGGCGGCTGAAATGACGACGCGGCCTCCCGGCCGTCCATGGCGGCCGCCGCGGCTTGCGCGGTGAAAAACCGATGCATCAGTCCACCCGCCGTGCGATGAGGCAGCACCACTCGCCGCGGCGCCGCTCGTCCTCGATGCCGAAACCGACGGACCGCAGCCGTTCCATGAGACCGTCCGCGGCGTGGTCGATAATCCCGCCGGCCACCATGACGCCGCCGGGCTTCAACAGCTCATGCAGTTCCTCGGCCAAGCGGTCAATCACGCGGGCCAAAATGTTGACCACGACCACGTCGGCTTGCGCGGGCGGCGCCAGCATCCGGCGGGCCGTGTCCGTGCTTCCCCGGGCCACCGTCATCACGCCGCCGACGCCGTTGCGGCGGACGTTTTCCACGGCCGCTTCCACCGCTTCCGGCTCGGTGTCCACGCCGACGACGGCCGCCGCGCCCAGCCGGGCCGCCGCGATGCCGAGAATGCCGGA
>QGSR01000123.1 GCA_003387805.1 Bacillota bacterium
GGGGGGCGGCCGCCCCGCCGGTCCGGGGCGGGGTTCGTCGCGTTCTTCCTCGGGATTGTGGCCGCTGCGCTGGGCGCGGCGAACGTTTCGGCACAGGGCGCCGCGCCGGGGGCCGTTGCGCCGGCGCCGGCGGCGGACGAGGCCACGCCGCTGAACGTGGCCTTCGTCTGGCACCAGCACCAGCCGCTGTACACCGATCCGGCCACGGGCGAGGCCTTTTTGCCTTGGGTGCGCATGCACGCCATCAAAGACTACTACGATATGGCCGCCGTTTTGCTGGAGTACCCGTCGGTGAAGGCCACGTTCAACCTGGTGCCGTCGCTCATCGACCAGCTGCTGGCCTACTACGACGGCGAGCCGCGGGATGTGTACCAAAAGATGGCCCTCATCCCGGCGGACCAGCTCGGCGACGACGAGAAGGCCTTCTTGCTGCGGCGGTTTTTTGATGCCAACTGGGACAAGGTTATCGCCCGCTACCCGCGCTACCAGGAGCTCCTGAACAAGCGGGGACCGGACGGGTCGGATGCGGCCATCGCCGAGGCGATGACGCGCTTCACCGAGCAGGATTATCGGGACTTGCAGGTGTGGTTTGACCTGGCGTGGTTTGACCCGGATTTCCTGGAGAATGATTCGGACCTGGCCGCGCTGGTGCGGCGGGGCCGCGGCTTTACCGAAGAGGACAAGCAGGTCATCCGGGCCAAGCAGACGGCCATCATCCGGGAAGTCCTGCCGCTGCACCGGCGGATGCAGGAATCGGGGCAGATCGAGATCATTACGACGCCGTACGCGCATCCGATTTTGCCGTTGCTCTACGACACCGACGTGGCGCGCATCGCCTCGCCCGACCTGCCGCTGCCGGGCGTGCGGTTTGCGTATCCGGAGGACATCGCCCGGCACCTGGAGCGGGGCGTGGAGAACTACCGCACCCATTTCGGGCGGGCCCCGCGGGGCGTGTGGCCGTCGGAGCAGGCGGTGTCCAAGTACATCGTGCCGTATGTGGCCCGGGCGGGCTTTGACTGGATGATCTCCAGCGAAGGAGTTCTGGAGAAGACGCTGGGCGTCCAGATTCGGGGCATCGACGGCACGGTGGTGCGGCCGGACTTGCTGTATCAGGCGTACGTGGCCGAGTGGGACGGCGAGCGGGTCGCGATTTTGTTCCGGGACATCGTGCTGTCGGACCGGGTCGGGTTTGAGTATTCGGGCATGAGCGGGCGGGCCGCGGCGGCGGACCTCATCGGGTATTTGCACCGGGTGCGGCGGGAGCTGGGCCCGGCGGCGGGCGAGAAAGTCGTCGTCATCGCCCTGGACGGCGAAAACGCCTGGGAGCATTACGACAACGACGGCAAGGAATTTTTCCACGCGCTGTACAGCGCTTTGGAGAGCGACCCGCTGCTGAACACGGTGACCGTGTCCGAGTATTTGGCGGCGCACCCGCCCACCGTCGTGCTGGATGATTTGTGGACCGGCTCGTGGATCAACAGCGATTTGGAAACGTGGATCGGCGAAAACGAGGAGAATGTGGCGTGGTCGCTGCTGGCCGAGGCGCGGGCGGCGCTGGCCCGCTACGAAGACGAGCACGGCGGCGACCCGGCGCATGCGGCGCGCATCGCCGCTGCGTGGGAAGCCATGCTGGCGGCCCAGGGCAGCGACTGGTTCTGGTGGTACGGCTCGGACCAGGACTCGGGCAACGACGCGGCCTTCGACCGGCTGTTCCGGCGCCATGTGGCCGCCGTTTACGAGAGTCTGGGGCTGGAGGTGCCGGCGCGGCTGCTGCGGCCCATCGTGGCGCCGGCCCCGGCGCAGCCGGCCGTGGCGCTATCGGGGCTCAGCGCGCCGGTGGCCGACGGCTGGGCCGACTTCCAGGAGTGGGACGCGGCGGCCCGCTACGACGCCGTGGACGAAGACGGGCTGCTGCGGGCGCTGTATTTGGCTGTTGACAACCAGCAGCTGACGGTGCGGGTCAACTTCGACCGGCAGGCGCGGCAGCTGGCGGGCCAGCCGCTGGAGCTCCTGCTGTACTTGGACCATCCGACGAAGGAACCGGTCAACGACACGATCCGCTACGGCGTGATGGGAGCGAGCGCCGCGGGCGATGCGGGCGCCGCGGGCACTGCGGGCGCTGCGGGCACGGGGCCGGCGCCGGCGGCCGCGGTGCCGCCGCCGGCGTCCCCGGCGGGCGTCGCCGAGCTGGGCTTCGGGCCGGCCTACGAGGTGCGGCTGGACTTCGCCACGGCGCCGGCGGGGCTGCGGCCCACGGTGACGGTGTCCGAGGCCGCGGGCCACGGCGCGTGGCGGGAAGTGGCGACGCTGCGGCAGGCCGGGCTGGGCGGCGTTTTCGAGGCCCGCATTCCCTTCGACCTGCTGGGTTACGAACCGGGCGACCCGGTGCGGGTGGTGGCGGTGCTGGCCGAGCATGTGACCGACAGCGCCGGGGCGGCGGCAGAGGACGCCGGAGCGGACGGGCAGCACCTGGGCGCCCCGGCCGGCGGCGCCGGCGGCCCGGGAGCCGTCGTCGTCGAGCGGGAGCGGCTGCCGGCGGACGGGCCGGCGGTGGTGTTCGTGCCGCGGCCCACCGAGGGCACCCTGGTTTTCCGCATGGACGATCCCGAAGGCGACGACTACGGACCGGGCACGTACACGTATCCGCTGAATGCGGTGTTCGAGCCGGGCGTGTTCGACATGACGTCCTTTGAGGTGTACGAGACGGAGAGCGACGTCATCTTCCACGTGCAGTTCAAAGGGCCCGTCAACAACGTGTGGGGCTCGCCCATCGGCCTGTCGGTGCAGACCATTGACATCTACATCGATACCGACGGCGTGGCCGGGTCGGGCAGCACCGAGGCGCTGGCGGGGCGGCGGGTGCGCATCGCCGAGGACAGCGCGTGGGAGTACGCCGTCTGGGTCGAGGGCTGGAACCAGGCGCTGTTCAGCGCCGACGGCACGGCGCTGCCGGCCCGGGTGCGGGCGGTGACGGACCCCATTCACCGGCGGGTCACGATTCAAGTGCCGAAGGCGGCCATCGGCGCGCCGCAGCCGCACTGGGGCTACGTCGTGCTCATTCTGGGCCAGGAGGGCTTCCCGGCCTCCGACTCGCTGCGGGTGCGCGAAGTGGTGCGCGTGGCCCAGGAATGGCGCTTCGGCGGCGGCCATGACGGTCCCTTCGACCCCAACGTCATCGACATGCTGGCGCCGGCGGGCCAGCAGGAGCGGCAGCTGTCGGGCTATGACGCCGACGCGGGCGTCCTGGCCGAGATTCGGGCGGTGCGGGCGGACTGAACGCTGTGCAAGGTGGCAGGAACGGTTCGGTCCGGCTTCGGGGCGTTGCCGACGGACGGGACCCACGCGGGCCCTTCGGCCGAGCGGCGGAGCGCAGCCGCGGGCCCTGCCGGGGGCCGTACAGTTCGCAGCGGCGGTCCGGACCGGTTTGCGGCCGCCGCGGCCGTCCCGTCCCGGGAGGAAAGCCGAGAGGGCGATGATGGGCATGGTGGAACATAAGGCGATGCCGCCGTACGCCTACCCGCTGGACGGGCGGACGCTGCGGGTCGTCGTGCGGGCGGCCAAAGGCACGCTGAAGTCCGTCACGGCGGTGTACGGCGACCGCTACGCGCCGGTGGAGGAAGCCGAGACGGCGCGGCTGGAGCGGGCCGGGTCCGACGCCCGGCACGACTACTTCCAGGGCGAGCTGCGCCTGTCGCCGCCGCGGTTTCGCTATGCGTTCCTTCTGGACGACGGCACGGACCGCCGCTGGCTCAGCGAAGCCGGGCTCAGCGACGCGCCGCCGCGCCATGGGTTTTTCCAGTACCCGTACATCAACGCCGCGGACCTGTACGACGTGCCGGACTGGCTGGTGGACGGCGTGGTGTACCAGATTTTCCCAGAGCGGTTCGCCAACGGCAATCCGGCCAACGACCCGCCGGGCGTGCGGCCCTGGCACGACCAGCGGCCTACGGCCACGTCGTTTTACGGCGGCGACCTGGAGGGCGTCATCCAGCGGCTGTCGCACCTGGAAGAGCTGGGCGTGACGGTGCTGTACCTGACGCCGGTGTTTGCGTCGCCGTCCAACCACAAGTACGACACGACCGACTATTACCAGGTCGACCCGCACTTCGGCGACCAGGAAACCCTGAAGGAGCTGGTGCGGCAGTGCCACGCCCGGGGCATCCGGGTCATTTTGGACGCGGTGTTCAACCACAGCGGGTTTGACTTCTTTGCGTTCAAGGACGTGCGGGAGCGGGGCGCCGAGTCGCCGTATGCCAACTGGTTTCACATTCACGGCTTCCCCGTGCGGACGGAGCCTGTGCCCAACTACGAAACGTTCGCCAACGCGCTGCCGTTTATGCCGAAGCTGCGCACGGAGACGCCGGAGCTGCGGGCGTATTTGCTGGACGTGGCCCGCTACTGGATTGAAACGTGCGACATCGACGGCTGGCGCATCGACGTGGCCAACGAGGTGGACCACGCCTTCTGGCGGGAGTTTCGGCGGACCGTGCGGGCGGCGAAGCCTGACGCGTACATCGTGGGCGAAATTTGGCACGAGGCGCTGCCGTGGCTTCTGGGCGACCAGTTTGACGGCGTCACCAACTATCCGGTGCGGGAGGCGGCGCTGGACTTTTTCGCCCGGGGCCGCATCGGCGCCGACGGGTTCGCCGAGGCGCTGGTGCAAAACATGTTCGCCTACCCGCTGCCCGCGCTGCAGGGGTCGTGGAACTTGCTGGGCAGCCACGACACCGAGCGGATTATGACGGCGTGCGGCGGCGACCCGCGCAAGGCCGCGCTGGCCGCGGTGTTCAACATGACGTGGATTGGCACGCCGATGATTTATTACGGCGATGAGATCGGCATGGAGGGCGAAACCGACCCGGACTGCCGGCGGCCGATGATCTGGGACCGGGCTGGGGCCGCGGCCGGCGGTCCTTCCGGGGAGGGCGTCTCGGGCGGCGGTTCCTCGGGGGACGTCGTTGCGCCGGACGCCGAAAGGGCCGCTGCAGCCGGGGACAAGCCCGCCCGCCGGGGCCGGTGGAACGAGCCTCTGTTTCAGCTCTACAAGCGGCTGGTGCGGCTGCGGCGGGAGACCGACGCCTTGCGCCGGGGCGAGGCCCGGATTTTGCACGCGGATCCGGCGGCGAACACGGTCGCGTACCGGCGGGGCGGCGAAGAGGACGGCGTAGTCGTCGTCCTCAACAACTCGCCGCGGGCGCGGGAGGTGCCGACGGCCGAGCTCTTTGGGGCGCGGGGCGGGGCCGGGCGCGGCGGGGCCGGCGCCGGGCGCGCCGGGGTTGGCAACGGGAACGGGGCCGCCGACGACCGCCACGCGGACGACGGCGCCGGCGCCAAGGCACACGGCCCAGACGATGCGGTGAGCCGCCGGCAGGACGCCGGCGCCTGGACGGCCGCCGTGCTGCTGGACTGCACGGACGGCATCGCTTTCGGCGCCCAGTGGCCCGTCGGCCCGCAGGACGGCAGCGTGCGGGTGCCGCCCTACGGTGCGCTCTTGCTGAAGCGCTCGTGAATCAGCTGGTGGTGGCGGCGGTTGTGGAAAAACCTGCCAGCCACGCCGCCACGCCGCCGAGCCGGTGTTAGCGAGCTTTACTGATTTTTCCGTGAGGAGTGGAGTTGAGATGGAACAGGCTTTGCATGCGAAAGCGACGGAGGCGCCGCTGCGCTTTGTCGGGGCGGTGCGTTCGTTTCGCCTGGACGGCCGGCGGCTGACGCTGGAGACCGACGGAGCGCAAGTCCATGTGACCGTCCTGGCGCCCGATCTGGTGCGGGTGCAAATGGTGCCCGACGTGGCGGCGGGCCGGACCGTGCTGGATTCGCTGGCCGTGGTCAAGCACGAGTGGGAGCCCGTGGCCGTGGAGCTGGAGGAGGAGGCCCACAGGCTGACGCTGCGGGCGGCGGGCGGACGGGGCGCCGGTGCCGGTGCCGCAACGGGCGTCGGGGCTGGAGCCGGGGCTGCCGCCGGCGTCGGGGCTGGCGCCGGGGCTGCAGCGGGGGCCGGGGCTGGAGTCGGCTCCGCGGACCGGGAGGGCGCCGGCCCCGCCACCGGCGCCGGGGCATTCACCGTGTCCGGCGGCCTGACCGTCGAGCCCCCGCTGGAGCCCCCCCGCCTGCGCCCAGTCGGGCGCGA
>QGSR01000429.1 GCA_003387805.1 Bacillota bacterium
CAGCGACCTCACGGTCCCGAACCGTGCGCTCTACCAAGCTGAGCCACACCCCGACGGGCCGCCTTGGTGGCTGCGAACATCAGTATACAACACGCGGCGCACGCTGTCAACGAATCCCGCACCTTTCGGCGAAGGGAGAGCGCGGGCCCGTGCAGAAATAAGGGAATCGCGCCCTGCGCGCCCAAACGGCGCGGACGGGGGACTTCAACGCGGCGGCGGGGGGAACGCAGCGTGCACGTGGGCGCCGCAACGCACGCGGGAAAAGTGCGGCCCAACAACGAGGACGGCTATCTGGTGCGCGGCAATCTGCTGGCGGTGGCCGACGGCATGGGCGGCCACAACGCCGGCGAAGTGGCCAGCGAAACGGTTTTGGCGGTGCTGCGGGAGTACCCCTTCACCGCGGACGTCATCGCGCCGGCGGCCGCCGGCGGTGCGTCCGGGCGCGCCGGACGGAAAGAGGTGCGCGGCGGGGCGGAGAAGGGCGCGGACGCGGGCGCCCAGCTGCACGCGGCGGTGCGCCGGGCCCACGAGCGGCTGCTGGCCCTGACCGAGGCGGATCCCGCTCTGGACGGCATGGGCACCACGCTGACCGCCGCGCTGCTGCAGCCGGACACAATACACGTGGCCCACGTGGGCGACAGCCGTCTGTACATCGTGCGCGACGGACAGCTGCTGCCGGTGACCGATGATCACTCGGTGGCCGCGGAGCTGGTGCGGGCGGGGGAAATCGACGCGGAAGCGGCCCGCCGCCATCCGCTCCGCCACGCGGTCACCCGGGCGCTGGGCGCGGGCGGCTCGCCGGAGCTGGAGATTGACCTCCACGCCATCCCCCGCGAACAAGGCGACGGGCTGCTGCTGTGCACCGACGGCCTCAACGCGCTGGTCAGCGATGCGGAAATCCTGGCCGTGTTGCAGCAAGAGCCCGACGCGCAGCGGGCCGTGGACGCGCTGGTGGCCCTGGCGCTGGAGCGGGGCGGCGTAGACAACGTCACCGTCGTCTTGGCCTTGCCCAAAGGCCGTGGGGTGAACCGATGATCGACACCGTGCTGGCAAATCGATACCGGATTCAGGCGAAAATCGGGGAAGGCGGCATGGCCGTCGTCTACCGGGCCCTGGACGTGGTTCTCCGCCGCATCGTGGCCATCAAAGTGCTGCGGGCCCAGTACGCGGGCGACCCGGAGTTCGTTGACCGTTTCCGCCGGGAGGCCCAGGCCGCGGCCAGCTTGTCGCACCCCAACGTCGTCAACATCTTTGACGTAGGCCAGGACGCCGACGTCCACTACATCGTGCTGGAATACGTGCAGGGCCGCAACCTGAAGGAGATCGTGCGGGAGCAGGGCCAGCTGCCGCCCCGGCGGGCCGCGCAGATCGCGCGCTCGGTGGCCCGGGCCCTGGAGGCGGCCCATGCGCGGGGGCTCGTGCACCGCGACATCAAGCCTCACAATATCCTGATTACCGTGGAAGGCCGGGTCAAGGTGGCGGATTTTGGCCTGGCCCGGGCGGCCAGCGCCGCGACGCTGACCGCGACCGGCATGGTCATCGGATCCGTGCACTACTTTTCGCCCGAGCAGGCGCGGGGCGACGCGGTGGGCCCCGCGTCGGACATTTACTCCCTGGGCGTCGTCTTGTACGAAATGCTGACGGGCGCCGTTCCGTTTCGCGGCGACAGCCCCATCGCGGTGGCCCTCAAGCACTTGCAGGAGGAGCCCGTGCCGCCGAGGCAGCGCAACGACGCCGTTCCCGAGTGGCTGGAGGGCGTGGTGTGGCGGGCGCCGGGCTGAAAGC
>QGSR01000124.1 GCA_003387805.1 Bacillota bacterium
CCGGGCCGCGGGCGGGCAAAAGGCGGCGGGCGAGGAGCAGCCCGCCGCGGCGGCCAGGCCGGCCGGGGCCGTGGAGGCCGACCCCGCGTGGCGGGAGGCGGTGCAGGCCGACCCCCTCACGGCGCTGCAGGCACGAGCCAGGGAGGCCCACTGGGCGGCCCGCACCGCGACGCTGCGCACCATCGAGCAGCTGCCGCGGGCGTTGGCGGCGGGCGCGACCAGCAAGGGCCGGCTTTTGGCCGAAGCCGAAGGCCGCAAAGGCACGTTCCGGCTGCTGGACTGGGAGGGGCGCTCCGTGCTGGTGGAGGAACGGGGGCGGCGCCGCACGGTGCACCTGGTCCACATGATTCACGCCCTTTCGCCCGATGCGTACGTATGGTATTTGAGCCGCTTCGGACGGACCAGCCCGCTGGCGGTGGCCATGGCGCTGCTGCCGCTCTTGCAGAAAGGCGTGCCGGACCAGGACGGGCGCCTGCTGGTGTCGAAAAACGGCAGTCGGTTCGTCGTCACGGTGGACGGCGACCGCATCGTCAGCTGTTCGGAGGAGGCGTCCCTGGCGGCGTCCTAGCCCGAAGGGCCGCCGCCCGGGGCGGCCACCCGCACGTCTAGGCTTGAACGCCGGGGACGGGCACCATGCCCGTCCCGGCGGCAGCATTTTGCAGAAGTGGAAGTGATGTTGTCCCATGGCTCAGGTCGCAACCAATCCCACCGTCCGCCGCACCGCCGGCGATTTCCTGGCGCTGACCAAGCCCACCATTATGCTCCTTGTCCTGGTGACCGGCTTTCTCACGTTGTTCGTCATTCCGGGCGAAATGCCCTCGCCGGGCTTGGTGGTGACCACCGTGCTCGGCACGGCCATGGCGTCGGGCTCGGCCAACGCGCTGAACATGTACTTTGACCGCGACATCGACCAGATCATGAAACGCACCCGCACCCGCCCCATTCCCGCGGGCAAAGTGACGCCCAACGAAGCGCTGATGTTCGGCATCGGGCTGGGCGTGGCATCGGTGGCGCTGCTGTGGACGACCACCAACGCGCTGGCCGCGGTCATCGCCCTGTCCGGCATTTTGTTCTACGTCTGCGTGTACACGCTGTTCCTCAAACGCCGGACGCCGCAGAACATCGTCATCGGCGGCGCAGCGGGCTCGGTCGCGCCCCTCATCGCGTGGGCGGCCGTCACGGGCACGGTGGCCCTGCCCGCGTGGCTGCTGTTCTTGGTCATTTTCCTCTGGACGCCGCCCCACTTCTGGGCGCTGGCGCTGCTGGCCTCGGAGGACTACGCGCGCGCGGGCGTGCCCATGTTGCCGGTGGTGCGGGGCCACGACGAAACCCGCAAGCAGATTTTCATTTATACCGCGCTGCTGGTGCCGCTGACCCTGGCCTTTTACCTCATCGATTTCGCCGGCGTCATTTTCCTGGCGGGCGGCATGGCGGTGACCCTCGTTTTTCTGCAGAAGGCGTGGAAGCTGCTGAAGGACAAATCCCGGGAGTCGGCGCGCGACGTGTTCATCTTCTCCATCTTCTACCTGGCGCTGTGGTTCGTGGCTTTGCTTATCGACCGCGTCTTCCTGTGACACAATGACCACGGAAGGAGATCATTGCCATGTCTATACTGACCACCGTCGCTCACACCGTGCGCACGCTGTCGGCCGACGCGGTGGAGAAGGCCAAATCGGGCCATCCGGGCTTGCCCCTGGGGTGCGCTGAAATCGGCACGGCCCTCTTCTCGGAGGTGCTCCGCCACGATCCGGCCGCGCCGCGCTGGCCCAACCGCGACCGGTTCGTGTTGTCCGCGGGCCACGGCTCCATGCTGCTCTACGCCCTCCTGCACCTGACCGGGTACGAAGTCAGCATGGACGACATCAAGCAGTTCCGCCAGCTGGGCTCCAAGACGCCGGGCCATCCAGAATACGGGTATACGCCCGGCGTGGAAACGACCACGGGGCCGCTGGGCCAGGGGCTGGGCAACGCGGTGGGCATGGCGCTGGCCGAGCGCATGCTGGCCGCCCGGTACAACAGGCCCGGCTACGACATCGTGGATCACTACACGTACGTCTTGGCCAGCGACGGCGACATGATGGAGGGGGTGGCCTCGGAAGCGGCCTCGCTGGCGGGGCACCTGAAGCTGCACAAGCTCATCGTCATTTACGACGACAACAAGATCACCATCGACGGCTCCACCGATCTGGCTTTCACCGAGTCGGTGGCCGGCCGCTTCGAAGCGTACGGCTGGTCGGTGGAAACCATCGACGGCCATGATCTTGAGGCCATCACGGCCGCCGTGGCCCGGGCCCGGCAAGTGACCGACAAGCCCAGCCTCATCGTGGCCCGCACCACCATCGGCCGCCACAGCGTCAAGGAGAACACGTCCGCGGTCCACGGCGCCCCGCTGGGCGAGGACGCCGTCAAAGCGCTTAAAGAGGCGCTGGGCATGCCGCAGGATCCGTTCTACGTCCCGCCGGAGGTGTACGAGTTCTTCGCCGCCAAGCGCGAAGGGTGGCGGGCCGCCCGGGAAGAGTGGGAGGCCAAGTTCGCGGCGTGGTCCGAGGCCTATCCCGAGCTGCGCCGGCAGTGGGACGCGGCCCACGGCCGGCTGCTGCCGGGCGAGCTGGAGACCGAGCTCGCGGCGCTGACGGCCGACAAGCCCACGGCCACCCGGGCCCTGAGCGGCCGGGCCCTTCAGATCGCTGCCAAGCATGTGCCCAGTCTGGTGGGCGGCTCGGCGGACCTGACGCCGTCCAACAACTCCTACATCGAGGGCTCGGAGGCGGTCCGGGCCGGCGACTTCTCCGGCCGCAACATCCACTTCGGCGTGCGCGAGCACGCCATGGGCGCCATGGCCAACGGCCTCTCGCTGCACGGCGGCCTGCGCCCGTACGTGGCCACCTTCCTGGTGTTCTCGGACTACATGCGGCCGTCCATCCGGCTGGCCGCCCTCATGAAGCAGCCCGTCATCTACCTGTTCACCCATGACTCGGTGTACGTGGGCGAAGACGGGCCCACCCACCAGCCCATCGAGCATATCGAGGCGCTGCGCCTCATTCCGGGGCTGAAAGTGTGGCGCCCCGCCACGGCCCGGGAGACGGGCCTGGCCTGGCTGCAGGCGCTGAAGCGCACCGACGGCCCCAGCGCGCTCATTCTCACCCGCCAGGGTCTGCCCGTGCTGGAGGAAGCGTTGACTACGCCCGAAGCCGTGGCGAAAGGCGGGTACGTCATCCGGCGCGAGACCGGAGGCACCGAGCCGGAGCTGGTCTTCATCGCCACGGGCAGCGAGGTGGGCCTGGCGTGGGCCGCGGCGGACCGGCTGGCGGCCGAGGGCCGCTCCGTGCGGATCGTGTCGGTGCCGTGCCGGGAGCTGTTCCTGGAGCAGCCCGAGGCGTACCGCGACGAGGTGCTGGGCGGCGCCGGCGCTCGCCGCATGACGTTGGAAATCGGCGTCGGCGCGGGGTGGCACCGGCTCACCCGCCCCGGCGACATGGTGTACTCCCTGGAGCGCTACGGCGAAAGCGGGCCCGGCGGCCAGGTGGCCGAGCACCTCGGCTTCAGCGTCGAGAAGATCGTGGAAGCGGCCCGCTCGCTCCTGGCGGACAAGGCCTGAACACACGCGAGGCGGGGCCTTGGCCCCGCCTCGCGCCTTCGGACCTCCCCGCGGCTTCGGCGTCGGCCCGCAGGCCCCGTGGCCGCGGGCTAGCGGCTCCGGAGATAGAAGCGGGCCTGCAGGTCTTCGGTGGGATGGAGCTGCTGCTCCAGCAGCGTCCACAGCTCGAAGTGATGGCGCATTACGTAGTGCGCGAAGTACGGGGCCAGTTCAAAGTCAACGCACACTTCCCCGGCGTCGCGCAGGGTCTGCGCGAGCCGGGGAAAAATTTTGTTCTCCAGCACGAAATGGTTCAAACGCGTCCTGCGCCTCCCGCCCGCCCCGTTTCGTCAAACGTTGAAGCGGAAATGGATGATGTCTCCGTCCTTGACCTCGTAGTCTTTTCCTTCCAGGCGCAGGAGGCCCTTCTCGCGGACGGCCGCCATGCTGCCTTCGCGCACCAGGTCGTCAAAGTGGACGACTTCCGCGCGGATGAAGCCCCGTTCAATGTCCGAGTGAATGACCCGGGCCGCCTCCCGGGCGCCCGTGCCGCGGCGCACCGTCCACGCCCGCACCTCTCGCTCGGCCGCGGTGAAAAACGAGATTAGATCCAGCGCCTCGTAGGCCGAACGGGCCAGGCGCGCGACGCCCGGCTGCTCCAGCCCCAGATCCTCCAGGAACGCGGCCTGCTCCTCCGGCGGCAGCTCCTCGATCTCCGCCTCGATGAGGGCCGCGACCTCCACCATGGGAACGGCCCGCTCCCGGGCCCAGGCGGCCAGCTCCTCGGCGCCGTCAAAAGCCCTCTGCCGGAGCTGCTCTTCGTCGACGTTGACGGCCAGCACCATGGGCTTGGTGGTAAGGAACGAGTAGCCCCGCAGCAGCGCCGCTTCGTCTTTGGTAAACTCCAGCGCCCGCAAAGGCCGCCCGGCCTCCAGCTCCGGCTGCAGGCGCTCGAACAGGGCGATTTCCTCGTCGTGGCGCAAACCTTTCTTGCGGGCTTCCCGCAGGCGCTCCAGCCGCGTCTCCACCAGCGACCAGTCCATCAGCAGCAGCTCTTCATACAGCATCTGCGCGTCGCGCAGGGCGCTGACGTCCCCCAGCACGTGGGGCACGTGGGCCGAGGAAAAAGCCCGCACCACCAGCACCACGGCGTCGATGTGGCGCAAAGCCTCGGCCAGCTGCTGGGCGCTGACGCCGCCCGGCGCCGCCCCCGTTCCCTGCTGCTGCAGCTGCAGCGGCGGCAGTTCGGTACACTCCAGCTGCGCGTACACCGTCCGCTGGGGCTTATAAATTTCCGTCAGCTTGTCCACGCGCGCGTCCGGCACCGGGGCCACGCCGATGCTCGCCTTGCCCGGCCCGCCCGCCTCGCCTTTCGTTAGCAGGCGCAGCAGCGTGGACTTGCCGGCGGCCGGCAAACCAAGAAGACCGATTTTCACCTCGAAAGCGTCCTCCTCACCTCCTTTGCCGTGAAAGACAAAGGACGTGACATCGTTGTATTCGTCGCCTACCCATGGTTCGGCTCCGGCGCCGCCGACTCCTGCGCCGGGCCCAGCAGGCAGCGCCGGCCAGGCCCGGCGGCCTCACCGCGGGCCGGCCGCCAGGGACAGCGACACGCCGAAGCCCGCCCGCACGTCGGGGCCCTGCACATGCAGCGTCGTCTCAAACCCCCACGTGAGACGGCCGTCCCGCCCGGGGGAATAGTATACGCCCGCCGTAAGGCCGCTGTACGGCAGGCCGTCCGGGGCCGGCGGCAGCCGGTGGCGCGCGGACACCGCCATGCTCACGTGGTCGTTGGCCACAAATCCCAGGCCCAGCGAAAACGACGCCGCCGCCGGCGCGCCGGAACCGGCCGCCATTTCAATCCCCGCGCCGCCCGAAAGCACCACCGGGTCCCGCACCGCGTCGGCCCGCCACGCCAGCCCGAACACCACGGCCTCGCCGAAGTCCGCATCCAGCGCGAGCCGGTGCCGCACCGGTCCGCAGCCGCCGAGCCGCCATTGTGCGCCCAATCCCGCCCGCAGCGGCCCGCCTTCCCACCGCCAGCCCGCCGACGGCCCGCCGCGCACGGCCGATCCGTCGGCAGCCGCGGACAGCGACACCGTCCACGCGTCGGTGACGGTGTAGGACGCCGCGACGGAAAGTCCCGCCCCGTACTCCAGGTGCGTCTGCGTCGTCTGCCCGCCCGATCCGTCCGGCGCCGGCAGCCGGCGCCCGAAAGGGATTACCGTCGCCGCCGCCTCAAAGCCCCACTCCCCTGCCCGCGACGGCGCATGCTGCAGCGGTTCCACCGGAGCGGTCCGCCCGGGCGCGGCCGGCATGGCCGCGAGCGTCAGAACCAGGGTGCCGGCCAACAGGATGCGGCAGCGGCGGCCACGCCCGCGCGTCCTGGGCGTCCCACCTCCGCGCCCAACCGGTCCAGCCGCCGCAGATCCCGGGCCGCCCCCGCCCGGGCCAGCCGCCGCGCGGCCGCGGCCCCCCCCGCCCGCCCCGCCCCCGGCCCCGGCAC
>QGSR01000005.1 GCA_003387805.1 Bacillota bacterium
TCCCCCCATGCGCGTGGGCCGGGGTGCGGCCGGGTGACCGCGGTCAGGGGGTGGGGAGGGCGGGGCTGGGGGGGGCCGGGTGGAGCGGGGGGCCCGGACGGGGGGGGCAGCCGCTCAGCCGCGCCTTGGGCGGTTTCCAGCGGCGGGTGCCGGCCGGGGTGGCCGTCGGCTTCGCGGAGACGACGGACGAGCTGCTCCGGCGGGTGGAGGCGTATCTCGGCCAGGGGTACCGCCGCATCAAGGTCAAGATCGAGCCCGGCCGGGACGCGGACGTTGTGGCCGCCGTCCGTCGGCGGTTTCCGGCCATTAACCTGGCAGCCGACGCCAACGGGTCCTATCGGTGGGCCGACGCGGACGCTCTGCGCCGACTCGACAAATTCGGCATGAGCATGCTGGAGCAGCCGCTGCCGCGGGAGGATCTGCTGGGACACGCGCGGCTCCAGAAGGTGCTGCAAACGCCCATCTGCCTTGACGAAAGCATCAGCAGCGTGCGGCACGCGCAGCAGGCGCTGGCGCTGGGCAGCGGCCGCATGTTCAACATCAAAGCGCCTCGGCTCGGCGGCCTGACCGAAGCGCTGGCCGTTCACGACGAGGCGGTGGCCGCCGGCGTGCCCGTGTGGTGCGGCGGCATGCTGGAAACCGGCATCGGGCGCGCCCACAACGTGGCGTTGGCCTCGCTGCCGGGCTTCACCCTGCCCGGCGACTTGTCGGCGTCCGAACGGTATTGGGTGGAGGACATCGTGCACCCGCCTTTCGCGCTGGACGAGGAAGGTTTCATCCCCGTTCCGGACGGCCCGGGCATCGGCGTCGAGGTGGACCGGGACCGCCTGGAGGCGCTCACCGTTCGGCAGCGGGTTCACGGCCGGCCCAAGTAGGCCGCACGGTCCGAGCCGGGGAGCGGAGGGCGCCGCCGGGGGACGGGGGCGATGCGGAAATCACGCCCTCGCCGGCCAGAACTTGGCGCCGGGACGGCGGCAGGAAGCCTCTTCAGCTTGAAGAAATTCATCGCACAACGGAGCTGGACATCCACGGATGGCAACGCCGCCCGACGACGACACCATCGCGGCATTCATGGCAGCAGGAAACGGGGGACTTGGCGTTGCATCGCATTGCATCGACGGGCGCAGTGACGCTGCGCTCCAGCCTTGTCGCGACCATCATCGCGCTGCTCTTCGTCTTCATGCTCGGCGGTTCGCCGGGAGCGCCCGAGGGCCCGCCCGGGCCGGAAACGGGCGGCGGGCCGCCCCCGGCCCGGCCGCCGGCACCGGCTCCGGCCCAGCCGTCCGCCCCGGCTCCCGCCCGGACGCCGGCACCTGCTCCCGCCGAGGCGCCGGGAGAAGCGAGCCCACCGCTGGCCGGCCGGGTCATCGTCCTGGACGCCGGCCACGGCGGCGCCGACCCCGGCGCCATCGGGGCCAGCGGCGGGACGTGGGAGAAGTACAACACCCTGTTCGTGGCCCTGGACGCCAAGGCGCTGCTGGAACGGGCGGGCGCTGCGGTTATTCTGACCCGCAGCGACGACCGCTACGTGCCCCTGGGCACGCGCGCCGCCATCGCGAACCGGGCCGGCGCCGACGTCTTCATCAGCATCCACAACGACTGGAATCCCAACCCGTCCCTGCGCGGCGTCACGACCTACTATTATCACGCCCGGAGCCGGCGCCTGGCCGAGACGCTGCAGGCCAGCCTCGTGGCCGCCCTGGGCGCCCGGGACGTGGGGGTCATGCGCCGTTCCTTCCAGGTCGTGCGGGAGACGACCATGCCGGCGGTGCTCCTGGAACTTGGCTTCCTTTCGAACCGGAGCGACGAGCGCCTGCTGGCGGACCCCGCGTACCGTTACCGGGCCGCCGAGGCCATTTACAACGGCGTCGTGCAGTACTTCGCTCAGGAAGCGGGTTGATCTTCCGCGCGCGGGAAACCGGTCGCGGTCAGCCTCAGTCGCCCTCGTGCAGCGTGGCCATGACCTGCTCGATGGCGTTCAGCGTGTACTCGATGTCTTCGTCGGTGTGGGCGGCGGTGACGAACCACGCTTCGTACACCGACGGCGCCAGGTTGATGCCCGCGGCCAGCATGCGGCGGAAGAAGCGAGCGAACATGGCCGTGTCGCTGCGGTCCACGGCGGCCACGTCGCGGACGGGCTCCTCGGTAAACGCGACGGACAAGGCGCCGGCCCGCTGGTTCACCTGCACCGGGACGCCGTGGCGGGCCGCCGACTCCCGCAGCCCCCGGGCCAGGGCTCCGCCGTGGGCCGTCAGCCGTTCGTACAGGCCCGGTTCCTGCAGCGCCTTCAGGCACGCCAGCCCGGCCGCCACCGACACCGGGTTGCCCGCGAAGGTACCCGATTGGTACACCGGCCCCACCGGCGCCACGTAGTCCATAATGGCCGCGGGCCCGCCGTACGCGCCGATGGGCAGGCCGCCGCCGATGATCTTGCCCAGCACCGTAATGTCGGGCGTGAAGCCCAGCGCGTCCTGAATGGCCCCGTAGCGGAAGCGGAAGGCGGTGATGACCTCGTCGTAAATCGTCAGCGCGCCCAGCTGCCGCGCCGCCGCGTGCACCGCCTCCAAAAAGCCGGGCACGGGCTCCACGATGCCGAAGTTGCCGACCACGGGCTCCAGCAAGAAGGCCGCCACGTCGTGCCCGGAGCCGTCCGCGGCGCCGTACTCGTCCAGGTTCCGGACGAACCGCTCCACCGCGGCCGCGTCGTTGTACGGCAAGACAATGATGTCCTTGGCCACGCCGGGCGGGACGCCGGCGCTGTCTTCCTTGCCGATGGTGGCCGGCCCGGAGCCCGCGTCCAGCAGCATCGGATCCGAGTGGCCGTGGTAGCAGCCGGAAAACTTCACGATCTTGTTGCGGCCCGTCACGCCCCGGGCCAGCCGGATGGCTGACATGACGGCCTCGGTGCCCGTGTTGACCAGGCGCACCTTCTCCAGCGAGGGAATGGCCGCCCGCAGCGTCTCGGCGAAGACGACTTCCTGCTCGTGGGGCGTGCCGAACACGGTGCCGCGCTCGGCCGCCTTCGCAATGGCCTCCGTGACGGCGGGGTGGGCGTGGCCGAGGATGAGCGCGCCGTACGCGCCCAGATAGTCGATATAGCGGTTGCCGTCCACGTCCCAGAAGTACGCGCCTGCGGCGCGCCGCATAAAGATCGGGTGTGCCCCGCCCACGGCTTCGAAGGCTCTGGACGGGCTGTTGACGCCGCCCACGATGCTGCGGACGGCCCTTTGCCACAACTCCTGCGAACGTTGTCTGCGCACGTCTTCCTCTTCACTCCATCAAAGCAAATGGGCGGCCAAGGTGACGGCCCGGCCCGCCGGGCCGCGCCGCCGGCTCGGCCACGGCTTTTCCGGTTTCGCTGCCGGCGGCCCGGTTTCCTTTTTTGGCCGCGCTTGACACTGCCAAACCGCTCGGGCACAATGAAAAAGGGCAATCAGCGGCCCTTTTCACGGGGCCGTTTCTCAATGGAAAGGAGTCGACACGAACATGTCCAGACCTACCCTGGAGATCAAGGATCTCCATGTCAGCATCGAGGGTAGTGAAATTATTAAAGGCCTGTCGCTTACCGTCAAGGGCGGGGAAGTGCACGCGCTCATGGGGCCCAACGGCTCCGGCAAGAGCACGCTGGCCAACACGCTGATGGGCCATCCGCGCTACGACGTGGAGGACGGCCAGGTGCTCCTGGACGGCGAGGACATCCTGGAGATGGAGCCCGATGAGCGGGCCAAGAGGGGCCTGTTCCTGGCCTTCCAGTACCCGGTGGAAATTCCCGGCGTGACGGTGGCCAACTTCCTGCGCGCCGCGTACAACGCGCTGCACGGCGACGAGAAACCCCTCTCCGTGCTGGAGTTCCACCAGCTGCTCCAGCAGCACATGAAGGAGCTGGAGATGGACGAGGAGTTCGCCGGCCGCTACCTGAACGAAGGCTTCTCCGGCGGCGAGAAGAAGCGGCACGAAATTTTGCAGATGGCGCTGCTGAAGCCGCGCATCGCCATCATGGACGAAACCGACTCGGGGCTGGACATCGACGCGCTCAAGATCGTGGCCGACGGCGTCAACCGCCAGCGCAGCGACGAGCTGGGCGTGCTGGTCATCACCCACTACTCGCGCATTCTCGAGTACCTGAAGCCCGATTACGTCCACATTATGATGGACGGCCGCATCGTGCGCTCCGGCGGGCCCGAGCTGGCCAAGGAGCTGGAGGAGAAGGGCTACGACTGGCTCCGGGAAGAAATCAACGCGTAGTGCGCTGCGCGGCGCAAGGAGGATAGGTGAATGACCACCCAGACCAAGCTGGACCAGGACTACGTCGTGGAGTTGTCGGCGCGCAAAGACGAGCCCGCCTGGATGAAAGAGCGGCGCCTGGCGGCGTGGCGCAAGTTCCAGGAGCTGCCGGTGCCGCACTACGAGCGGACGCGCCTGCGCGACTCCCATTACGATAAATTCATTCCGTACGTCGAGACCCCCGCGGCGGACAGCTGGGAACAGCTCCCCGAGGAGCTGCGCCGGGCGGTGGGCGACCCGGAGGGCCGGCTCATCGTCGTGCAGCGCAATTCGGAAGTGGTGTACCAGCAGCTGCCCGCCGATTTGCCCGAGGGCGTCATCGTCACGGATCTGGACACCGCTGTCAGAGAGCACCCCGATCTCGTGGAAAAGTACTTCATGAACCGAAATTTCCCGAGCGGGGACAACAAGACCGTCGCGCTCAACGCCGCGCTGCACTCGGGCGGGCTGTTCGTGTACGTGCCCGAGGACGTGCGGGTGAAGACGCCGGTGGAGTTCATCGTGTGGATCGACGAGGCCGGCGTGGGCGTGTTTGACCACTCCATCGTCGTGGCCGAGCCCCGCAGCCGCGTGCGGCTGGTGGAGATGGCTCTGAGCCCGGAGGATCTGGGCAAGGCGTACCGCTACGGCGTGCTGGACGTGTTCACCGGCGAAGGCGCGTCGGCCACGCTCAGCAACGTTCAGGCGCTGGGCGAAAACGTGCAGAACCTGGTGGTGCGCCGCACCGAGCCGGGCCAGCGCAGCCGCACCGACTGGGTTTCCGCCGAGTTCGGCGGCGCGCTGTCGGTGAACGAGATCGACAGCCAGATCACCGGCGTCGGCAGCGAGGTGCGGGGCCTGGGCGTGTTCTTCGCCTCGGGCAAACAGCACCTGGACCTGGAGCTCATGATGATCCAGGACGCCCGCGAGACCGGCACCGACATCTTGGTGCGGGGCGTCGTCAAAGACGAAGGCCGGGCCGTGTACGCGCCCTACACGCGCATGCGGCACGACGCCAAGGACAGCACGGGCTTCCAGCGGGGCAACACGCTGGTGCTTGATCCGACGGCCCGGGCGTACAGCATCCCGCAGCTGCACGTGGAGGAAGACGAAGTGCAGGGCGCGGGCCACGCGGCCACGGTGGGCAAAGTGGACGAAGACCACCTCTACTACCTGCGCAGCCGCGGCCTGACGGAGCTGGAGGCGAAGAAGCTGATCGTGGACGGCTTCTTCAATACCGTGCTGGACCACATTCCCATCAAGTCCGTGCGCCAGCACGTCATCAACCTGATCGAACGGAAGATGAGCGCATGATCGACGTGCAGGCTGTACGCCGGGATTTCCCGGTGCTTGACCAAATGGTCAACGGGCGGCCGCTGGTCTACCTGGACAGCGCGGCCACTGCGCAGAAGCCGCGCGTCGTCATCGAAACCGTCGAACGCTACTACGCGGAATACAACGCCAACGTGCACCGGGCCATCCACGCGCTGGGTGAACGGGCCACCATCCGGTATGAAGAAGCGCGCCGCAAAGTGGCGCGCTTCATCAATGCGCCGGAACCCGAGACGGTCATCTTCGTCAAGAACGCGACGGAGGCCATCAACCTGGTGGCCTACAGCTGGGCCAGGAACAACCTGGCGGAAGGCGACGAGATCGTCGTCTCGCCCATCGAGCACCACTCCAACCTGGTGCCGTGGCAGCTGGCGGCCAAGGCCACCGGCGCCCGCCTGCGCTTCTTCGAGGTCACCGAGGACGGGCGCATCCGCACCGACAACCTGGATGACGTCATCACCGAGCGGACGAAGCTGGTGGCGGTGACCCACGCGTCCAACGTGCTGGGCACCATCGTGCCGGTGAAGGAGATTGCGTACGCGGCCCGGCGGAAGGGCGCGGTGGTGCTGGTGGACGGCGCCCAGAGCACGCCGCACATGCCCGTGGACGTGCAGGCTTTGGGCTGCGACTTTTTCGCGTTCTCCGGCCACAAGATGCTGGGGCCCACCGGCGTCGGCGTGCTTTGGGGCCGGCGGGAGCTGCTGGAAAACATGGAGCCGTTCCTGGGCGGCGGCGACATGATCAGCTCCGTGTCTTTGACCGAGTCGCGCTGGGCCGACTTGCCCTACAAGTTCGAGGCCGGCACGCCCAACATCGCGGCGGTCATCGGCCTGGGCGCGGCGGTGGACTATTTGACCGGGCTGGGCATGGAAAACGTGCACGCCCACGAGCAGCAGCTGGTGCAATACGCCATGGCGGAGCTGCGCAAAGTGCCCGGCCTCACCATTTACGGACCCGAGCACCGGGGCGGGCTGGTGACCTTCAATTTGGAGGATATCCACCCGCACGATCTGGCCACCATCCTCAACGAGGAAGGCATCGCCATCCGCGCAGGCCACCACTGCGCGGAGCCGGTCATGCGGTGGCTGGGGGTGCCGGCCACGGCGCGGGCCAGCTTTTACGTGTACAATACGGAAGAGGACGTGGACCGGCTGGTGGCCGGCCTGCACACCGCGAGGGAGTTTTTCGGCCATGTCGCTGGAAAGTAACCACCCGGTCCGGCTCAGCGAGCTGTATCGGGAAGTGATTATGGACCATTACCGCAGCCCGCGCAACAAAGGCGAGCTGCCCGACCCGACGGTGTCCATCGACCTGAACAACCCGACGTGCGGCGACGAAATCTCTTTGTACCTGCTGGTGAAGGACGGCGTCGTCCAAGACGCCCGCTTCAGCGGCCAAGGCTGCTCCATCAGCCAGGCGTCGGCGTCCATGATGACGCAGGCGGTGAAGGGCAAGACCGTGGCCGAGGCCCGGGACATGGTGGATCGCTTCAAGCGCATGATGCACGGCGACGAAGAGGCGGGCCGGCCCCTGGGCGACGCGGTGGCGCTGCACGGCGTTTCCAAGTTCCCGGTGCGCATCAAGTGCGCGCTGCTGTCGTGGGAGGCGCTGGAACGCAGCCTGGAGCAGCTGCCCGGGTAAGCCGGGGCGCCCTCACGCGGACGGCTCGACGGCGCCGTCCACCATGTCGTCCTCTCCGGCCGGCGCGCCGGCCGCCTCCACGCCGGCGCCGCCGGCCTGGCCGTCGGCCAGCAGCTGCTCCTTGTACTGCAGCTGATACAGCCGCCAGTACAGGCCCCGCTTCTTCAGCAGCTCCTGGTGCGTGCCCATCTCCCGAATCTCGCCCTTGTGCAGCACGATGATTTTGTCCGCGTGCTGGATCGTAGACAGCCGGTGCGCGATGATGATGCTGGTGCGGTTTTTGATGAGCTGCTTCAGCGATTCCTGGATCAGCTGCTCCGTCTCGGTGTCGATGTTGGCCGTGGCTTCGTCCAGCACCAAAATGGCCGGATCGTACGCCAGCGCCCGGGCGAAGGCCAGAAGCTGCCGCTGCCCCGCGGAGAAGCTCGCGCCCCGCTCCATGACCGGCGCCTTGTAGCCGCCGGGCAGGCGCTGGATGAACTGGTCCGCATTGACCATCCGGGCCGCCTCCCGCACCCGGGCCGGCGGGATGTCGTCGTTGTCCAGCGTAATGTTGGCCTCCACGTCACCGGTGAAGAGGAACACGTCCTGCAGGACGATACCGATGTGGCGCCGCAGGTCCGAGCGCTTCAGCTTCCGGATGTCCCGCCCGTCGATGCGGATGGTGCCCTTCTGGATGTCGTAGAAGCGGTTGATCAAGTTGATGATGGACGTCTTGCCCGCGCCGGTGTGGCCCACCAGCGCCACCGTCTCGCCGGGTTTCACGTGGAAGCTGACGTCTTTCAGCACCCACTCCTCGTCCACGTAGGCGAACCAGACGTTTTCAAACTCGATTTCGCCCTTCACTTCGGCCACCGGCTCCGCGTCCGGCTCGTCCTGTTCCTCCGGCGTGTCCAGAATAAGGAAAATCCGTTCCGACGACGCCATGGCCGACTGCATGATGTTGTACTTCTCGGTCAGGTCGTTGATGGGCTGGAAAAACGTCTGCATGTACTGGATGAACAGGTACAAGACGCCGAAGTCCAGCGTGCCCTGCACCACCCGGCCGCCGCCGTACCAAATGATCAGAGCCAGCGCCAGCGACGAGAAAAACTCCACCGCCGGCCGGAACAGGGCAAACACCTGCACTTCCCGCATCATGGCCTGGAAGTGCTCCCGGTTGATGGCGTCGAAATGCTCGAAGCGCCGCTTCTGCTGGTGGAAAAGCTGAATGATGCGCATGCCGGCGATGCTTTCCGCCAGCGTCGCGTTGATGCGGGCCAGCTTCACCCGCACCTGGCGGTACGCGTCGCGGGCCTGCAGGCGGAACACCACCGTCACCGCGGCCACCAGCGGCATCACCAGCAGGCTGACCACGGCCAGCTGCCAGTGCACCCGGAACATGATGATCAAGATGCCCAGCAGCAGGAAGATGTCTTTGAACAGATTGACCAGCACGTTGGTGAACATTTCGTTCAGCGTGTCGGTGTCGTTGGTCGCGCGGGTCACCAGCCGGCCCACCGGGTTGCGGTCGAAAAACTGCACCGGCATGCGCTGCAAATGGGAGAAAATCTCCTGCCGGATGTTGTAGATGATGCGCTGGCCGGTGTAGTGCAAAATGTACACCTGCGCGTAGCTCAAGACGAAGCCGACGACCACGACGCCCAGGAACAGCCACGCGAGGCGCACGACGGCCTCCAGATGCGGCCGCCGCAGGGCCCGCAGCGTGTCCTCCTCCAAGGGCGCGGCGGGGAAGAGGCTGTCGCCTACGGCCACCGCGTAGCCCGCGCCGTCGCGCACGATGCGCCGCTCCTGGTCCTCGTCCGCGGCGATGACGCCTTCAATCAAGAAGTAGCGGGTGGGCTGCGGCACGTCGGTGGCCACGATTTGGTACCAGCCCAGCGGGCGGGCGCCGTCGGGCACGTCGCGGCCGCGCACCAGCACGACTTCGTCCGGGGCCAGCAGCGGCAAGTTCAGCAGGGGCCGCGACCCCGGCAGCAGGCTGCGGCTCAGGCGCACGCCCTCCGCGGGCTCCGTCCCCGGCGCAAAGGCCGCCCACGGCTCGTCGTAGGCCAAGAGGTGGTCGTCGATGGCCACCTTGACGATGTAGGGGCGCACCAGGTCGGCCCCGGTGATGAACAGCAGCAGCACGATGGCCAGCGCGATCCAGTTTTTGAACGGCCGCGCGTACTTGAGCAGCCGCCGCATGAGCCGGCCGTCGTATGCTTTGCCCAGCGCTTCTTCCTGGTGGAAGTCCTGCACCGATGAAACCTCCATCGCCGGCCGCTTACACGGCCCGCTCCAGCTCTTCCTCCAAAAGCTGCCGCTCGTACGTGTCCGCGTACAGGCCGCCCAGGGCCACCAGCTCCTCGTGGGTGCCCTGTTCCACGATGCGCCCGTCGTCCAGCACGATGATGTGGTCCGCGTCCTTCACCGTGGAGATGCGGTGCGCGATCAAGATGGTGGTGCGGCCTTTCATCATCCGCTTCAGCTCGCGCAAAATCGCGTCTTCGGTCTGCGTGTCCACCGCGGACAAGCTGTCGTCGAAAATCATAATGCGCGGGTTTTTCACCAGCGCCCGGGCGATGCCGGTGCGCTGCTTCTGCCCGCCCGACAGCGTTACGCCCCGCTCGCCGACCATCGTTTCGTAGCCGTGGGGAAAGCCCATGACGTCGTTGTGCAGCTGGGCCTTTTTGGCCGCCTCCTCGATCTCCTCCCGCGTGAAGTTGCCGCCGAAGCCGATGTTTTCGGCGATGGTGGTGGAGAAGAGGAAGTTGTCCTGGGGCGCGTAGCCGATTTGCGTGCGCAGCGACTCCAGCGTGATGCGGCGGATGTCGTGGCCGTCGATGAAAATGGTGCCCATGGGCGGGTCGAACACCCGCAGCAGCAAGTTGGCCAGCGTAGTCTTGCCCGACCCGGTGCGGCCCACGATGGCCAGCGTCTGGCCCGGCTCCACCGTGACGTTGACGTCCTGCAGAACCGGCCGGTCGCTGCCGGGGTAGGTGAACGTCAAGTTCTTAATCTCGATGCGGCCTTCCATGGGCCGCAGCTCCACCGCGTCGGGCTCGTCCACGATTTCGGGCCGCTGGTCGAAAATGACCTTCAGCCGGGCCACCGACGCCTGGCCCCGCTGCAGGTTGTTGATGACCCAGCCTACGGCCATCATGGGCCACGTGAGCATGCCGAGGTACATGTTGAAGGCGATGAAGTCGCCCAGGCTGATGCTGCCCAGAATGACCAGGGTGCCGCCGTAGCCTACCACGACGAGCACGCTCAGGGCCGACAAGAACTGAATGAGCGGGTGGAACAGGCCCCAGATGCGCACCAGGTGCATGTTCATGTCCACGTTGTACTGGTTGATGCGCTCAAACCGGGCGATGGCCGCGTCCTCCCGGGCAAAGGCCTTGATGACGCGGATGCCCGCCAAGTTTTCGGTTACCACGTCGGTCAGGTCCGAAAAGGCCTCCTGCACTTTGCGGAAGCGGCGGTGAATGAGGCGGCCGAAGTAGCGGGCCGTCAGCGCCAAAAAGGGCAGAGGCAGCAAGGCCAGCGCGGTCAGGCGGATGTCGGTGGTGCGCAGCATAATAATCAAAATGGTCACCGTCATGAAAACCGCATCGGTCAGCATGACGACGCCGGGGCCCATGGCCATGCGGACCGCGTTGATGTCGTTGGTCGCGTGGGCCATCAGGTCGCCCGTTTTCGTTTCAATAAAATAGCGGGGCGACAGCGTCTGCAGATGGGCGTACAGCTTGTTGCGCAGCGTGTATTCCAAAAGGCGCGACGTGCCCATGACGTAAATGCGCCACATGTAGCGGCCCACCGCGATGACGACGGCCAGGCCCACGATAATGAGGCTGTAGACCCAGATGGCCTGGCCCGACAGCCGGCCGGTGGGCAGCGCGTCCACGAAGCGCCGGATGACCTGGGGCTGCAGCAGCTGCATGACGTTGACGACCAGCAGGCTCGTCAGGCCGATGATGTAGCGCCACTTGTATTTCAGCAGGAATTCGCGAATGAGTGGGAAAGAAAGCAAATGGCCGCATCTCCCATCGCGGTTTTGTTCCCAAAAAAGCGGCGGTGACTGCGCAGACGTCCGGTACGCCCGGGACCGACTTAAACAGCCAAGACAAGTGCAGACGGCTCAGAAAGTACCTTATCGCAAAGGGAGATTTTTCGCAAGCGGGTAAAGGGGTAGGTGCGCCGATGAAACAAGTGAAAATCGGTGCGGGCCAAGGCTTCTACGGAGACATCATCGAGCCCGCGCTGGACCTGGCGGAAAACACCGACGTTCAGTACCTGGCCTTCGACACGCTGGCCGAGCTGACGCTGGCCATCCTGCAGAAAGACCGGCAAAAAGATCCTTCGCTGGGCTACACGAAAGACATCACCCGCACGGCCCGAACCCTCCTGCCGTACGTGCACGAGAAAGGCATCAAGCTCATCACCAACGCCGGCGGCCTCAATCCCGAAGGGGCCCGCCGGGAAGTCATGCGGGTGGCCAAGGAGCTGGGCATTACCGGCATCAAGGTCGGGGTGGCCACCGGCGACGACTTGTTCCACCGCCTGGACGAGCTGGAGCGGGCGGGCGTGGACCTGTCCGACACGGACACGGGCCGCCCGCTGGAGGAAGTGCGGGACCGGCTGCTGTTCGCCAGCGCCTACCTGGGCGCCCGTCCCATCGTGGAGGCGCTGGAGCAGGGAGCGGACGTGGTCATTACCGGCCGCACCACGGACACCGCCCAGTTTCTCGCGCCGGCCGTCTTCGAGCTGGGCTGGCGCTGGGATGACTGGGACAAGCTGGCCCAAGGCCTGGTGCTGGGGCACCTCATGGAGTGCTCCGGGCAGGTGACGGGCGGCAACTTCAGCGGCGACTGGTGGAACATCGAAGATCTAGACCGCATCGGCTACCCGCTGGCCGAGGTGAGCGAAGACGGCAGCTTCGTCATCACCAAAGCGCCGGGCACCGGCGGGCGGGTCAGCGTCGATACGGTGCGGGAGCAGCTGCTCTACGAAATCCACGACCCGCGCCGCTACATTACGCCCGACGCGATCGTGGATCTGACCACCGTCCGGCTGGAGGACGACGGTCCCGACCGGGTGAAGGTGTCCGGGGCGAAAGGGAGCCCGGCGCCGCCGACGCTGAAGGCCATCATGGGCTACAGCAACGGGTTCATGGGCATGGGCATGGTGGGCTTCTCCTGGCCCAACGCGCTGAGCAAAGCCAAGCGGGCCGCGGACATCGTGCGCAAGCAGGCGGACCGCATGGGCATTCAATATGAAGAGTTCAGCGCCGACTTTTTGGGCGTCAACGCGCTGCACGGGCCCGCGGCGCCGATTTTGGACGAAGACTTCATCAACGAGGTGTTCCTGCGGGTCACCATCCGGACGAAAGACCGGGCCGAGGCCGAGAAAATCGGGCGGCTGCTGCCGCCGCTGGTGCTCAACGGCCCGCCGGGCGTGGCCATGATGCCCTTCGCCGCCCGGCCCCGGGAGCTCATCGGCCTGTGGTCTTTCCTGGTGCCGCGCGAACTCATCGAGTCCCAAGTGCGCGTGTCCGTGGAGGAGGTGCGCTGATGAGCGCGAGCGCGGGAGCGGCCCGCGAAAAGGGGACCATGGTGCGGGTGCAGCTGCGGGACATCGTGCTGGCCCGCTCGGGCGACAAAGGCAACAACTGCGACATCAGCGTCTTTGCGCCCGACGAACGGGTCTATGAGTACCTGGTCAAAGTATTGACGCCGGACGTGGTGAAAGCCCACTTCGGCCACTGGGTGCAGGGGCCGGTGGAGCGCTTCGAGGTGCCCAACGTGCTGGCCCTGAAGTTCGTCTGCCATGAAGCGTTGGGCGGGGGCGCCAGCTCGTCGCTGCGCCTGGACAACCTGGGCAAGTGCTTCGGCCCCGGCCTGCTCAGACTGGAGATCGACTTTCCCGCCGACTTGCTGCCTGGAGGTGACGATGAGTGACGGAAGTGACGGCGCCGATGACGGGCATCGTCCATCAGCTGAACGTGACGCCCGGCGCGGCCGTGGCCGAGGGCGACGGCGTGGTGGTGCTGGAGTCCATGAAAATGCACATCCCCGTGCCCGCGCCCCGGGCCGGCACGGTGCAGGAAATCCGCGTCAAAGAAGGCGACTTCGTGGAGGAAGGGGCCGTTTTGTTTGTCATCGGCTAGGCTGATCCTGGTGGACGAGCCGTGGGAGCACGTGCGGCGCATCCGGCTGCACCGGCCCGACAAGCGCAACGCGCTGAGCAGCGAGCTGTTGCGGCAGCTGGCGGCGGCCCTGGAGGACGCGGCCGGGGACGACGCGGTGCGGGCCGTGGTGCTTACCGGCTCGGGCTCGGCGTTTTGCGCGGGCGCCGACATCAACGAGTTTCGCGCTTCGCTGCACGGCCGGGTGCCGGAGGTGTACGAGGACGGCCGCGCGCTGGTGCGCGTCTTTCAGCTGGCCGACGCGTACGAGAAGCCCCTGGTGGCTGCGGTCAACGGCGCGGCCCTGGGCGGCGGCGTGGGCCTGGTGGCCATGTGCCACTTCGCGTACGCGGCCGAATCGGCCGTTCTGGGCGCGACGGAGCTGCGCATCGGCATGTTTCCCATGGTGATTTTTCCGGCCCTGGCCCGGGCTTTGGGCGAGCGCCGGGCGCTGGAGCTGAGCCTGACGGCCCGCATGTTCGGCGCGGCCGAGGCCGAGCGCATCGGCCTGGTGCAGCGGGTCGTGCCCGACGAAGAGCTGGAAGCGGCCGTGGGCGAGCTGGCCCGGACGCTGGCCGGCTGGAGCCCCGTCGCGGTGCGCCTCGGCCTGCGGGGGGTGCGCACGACGCGGGGCCTGCCCGCCCGGGACGCGTACGAGCAGCTGCACGCGCTGCGGCAGGTGCTGCAGCAGACGGAAGACTTGCACGAAGGAACGACGGCCTTTTTCGAAAAGCGAACGCCCAAGTGGACAGGCCGCTGACCGGGAGGCTGGCTGGAACATGGCAAACATCGAGCGGCTGCGGGCCGTGGCCGCGCGCGTCAAAGCGGGCGGTCCGCAGCGCTACCACGAGCGGCTGCGCGAGCAGGGCAAAATGTTCGCCCGCGAGCGGCTGCGGCTGCTCCTGGACGACCTCGACGAATTCATCGAAGACGGCTTGCTGGCCCGCTGCGAAGACGAGGAGCTGCCGGCCGACGCGGTGGTGACCGGCGTGGGCCGCATCGGCGGCCGCACCGTGTGCATCATGGCGTCGGACTCGACGGTGAAGGCGGGCTCGTGGGGCGCGCGGACGGTGGAGAAGATCGTCCGCATTCAAGAGAAGGCGCTGAGCCTCAACGTCCCCATCGTCTACCTGGTGGACAGCGCGGGCGGCCGCATCACGGACCAGGTGGAGATGTTCCCCGGACGGCGCCACGCCGGCCGCATCTTTTACAACCAGGTGAAAATGTCGGGCCGGGTGCCCCAGGTGTGCATTTTGTTCGGGCCTTCGCCCGCGGGCGCGGCGTACTTGCCGGCTCTGTCCGACCTGGTCATCATGGTGGACAAGAACGCGTCCGCGTACTTGGGCTCGCCGCGCATGGCGGAGATGGTCATCGGGGAAAAGGTGGACCACGAGGCCATGGGCGGCGCCCGCATGCACTGCTCCGTCAGCGGGCTGGGCGACGTTTTGGCCGCCAACGAGGAAGAGGCCATCGAGTCGGCCAAGCGGTACCTGGCCTACATGCCGGACAACTGGCGGGAGCGCCCGGCGGAGGCGGAGCGCGCGGCGCCCGCGAGCGCGACGCCCGTCTCCGAAATCGTGCCCAAAGACCAAAACACGCCCTTCGACATGTACCGGCTCATCGACGCGCTGGTGGACGGGGGGAGCTTTTTCGAGATCAAGAAGGAGTTCGCGCCGGAGCTCATTACCGGTTTCGCCCGGCTGGAGGGCCGGCCCGTGGGCATCGTGGCCAACCAGCCCGCGGTGAAAGGCGGCGTGCTGTTCAGCGACTCTGCGGACAAAGGCGCGCGCTTCGTCTGGATGTGCAACGCGTACAACATCCCGCTGTTGTTCCTGGCCGACGTGCCGGGCTTTATGATCGGATCCAAAGTGGAGCGGGAAGGCATCATCCGCCACGGGGCGAAAATGATTTGCGCGGTGTCCGAGGCCACGGTGCCGAAAATTTCCGTCATCGTGCGCAAGGCCTACGGCGCCGGGCTGTACGCGATGGCCGGGCCCGCCTTTGAGCCCGATTACACGCTGGCCTTTCCCAACGCCCAGATCGCCATCATGGGCCCCGAGGCGGCGATCAACGCGGTGTATTACAATAAGATCCAGGAGCTGCCCGAGGAGGAGCGGCCCGCGTACGTGGCCCGGCTGCGGCGGGAATACGCGGAGGACATCGACATTTTCCGGCTGGCCTCCGAGCTCATCGTGGACGCGGTCATCGAGCCCGACGAGCTGCGGCAGGAGCTCATCCGGCGCTTCGCGGCGTGCGCGGGCAAGCGGGAGACGTTCACCGAGCGGCGCAATCCGGTGTATCCCGTGTAGCGGGCTTTTTCCCGGCGGCAGCTAGTAGATGGAAACGGGAGCGATTCGGACATGAGTTATCGGTTGACGCTTCTGCCCGGCGACGGCGTCGGGCCGGAGCTGGTGGAGGCCACCCTGCGGGTTCTGGACGCGACGGGGGTGAAAATCGACTGGGACGTGCAAATCGCCGGCCAGGCGGCCGTCGAGAAGTACGGCACGCCGCTGCCGGATCAGGTGCTGGAGTCGTTGCGCAAGAACCGGGTGGGCCTGAAAGGGCCTATTACGACGCCCATTGGTTCGGGCTTCCGCAGCGTCAACGTGGCGCTGCGCCAGGAGCTGGATTTGTACGCGTGCGTGCGGCCGTGCAAGACGTACCCGGGCGTGCCCGGCCCGTTTGAAAACGTGGACATCGTCATCGTCCGGGAGAATACCGAGGACCTGTACGCGGGCGTCGAGTTCGACGTGGGCAGCCCGGAGGTCGCGCAAATGCGCGAGTGGGCGCCGGGCCGCATCCGGGAGGACGCGGCGGTGTCGCTGAAGCCGATTTCGGTGTCGGGGACTCGGCGCATCGTGGAGTACGCGTTCGAGTACGCGGTGAGCCACGGCCGCCGCAAAGTGACGGCCGTGACGAAAGCCAACATTATGAAGTACACCGACGGCCTGTTCCTGCGGGTGGCGCGGGAGGTGGCGGCGGCCTACGAGGGGCGCGTCGAGTACGAGGAGCTTCTGGTGGACGCGGTGTCCATGCGGCTGGTCACCGAACCGCAGCACTTCGACGTCATCGTCACGCCCAACTTGTACGGTGACATTTTGTCGGATTTGGGCGCGGGGCTCATCGGCGGCATCGGCGTCGCGCCGGGCGTCAACGTAGGCGCGGACGGCGTCGCGCTGTTTGAGCCGGTGCACGGTTCGGCGCCGGCCTACAAGGGGCTGAACCGCCTGAACCCCACGGCCCTCATTTTGTCGGGCATGCTGATGCTGCGCCATCTGGGCGAGAACGAGGCGGCGGACCGGCTGGAGGCCGCAGTGGCCAAAGTCATCAAGGAAGGCCGGTTCGTCACCGCCGACCTGCGGCGCCCCGGCGACGACCGGGTGGCCGTGGGCACCCAGGAGATGGCCAACGCCATCGTGCGGGCCATGCGGGAGCTGTAAGCGCGAAAGCACGAGAGACGGGAGGGTGCACCATGCGCATTCGGTACTTCGGACACTCGGCCTTCTTGGTGGAAGTGGGCGGCAAGAAGATTTTGTTCGACCCGTTTTTGAGCGGCAACCCCCAAAGCCCGGTGAAGCCGGACGAAGTGGAGGCCGACGCCATCTTGCTGACCCACGGCCACGCGGACCACTTCGGCGACACCATCGAGATCGCCCAGCGGACGGGAGCCATGGTGGTGGCCAACCATGAAATCGCCACGTACTGCCAGAGCCGGGGCGTGGCGAACGCGCACGGCATGAACCACGGCGGCGGCTACAAGTTTGACTTCGGCTACGTCAAGATGACGCCGGCGTGGCACACCTCGTCCATCGAAACGCCCGACGGCATGCTCTACGGGGGCCATCCGGGCGGCTTCATCCTGCGGGCCGACGGGGTGACGCTGTACAACGCGGGCGACACGGGGCTGTTCCGCGACATGGAACTCATCGGCGAGCAGCATCCCATCGACGTGGCGCTGTTGCCCATCGGCGACAACTACACCATGGGCCCGGTGGATGCGGCCTATGCGGTCAAGCTGCTCAAGCCCCGGTTCGTCATTCCCATGCACTACAACACGTTTCCGGTCATCCAGCAGGATCCGGAGGTGTTTGCGCGCCTGGCGGCCAAGGAAGGCGCGTCGTGCAAGGTGCTGGCCCCGGGCGAGGAGTGGACGCTGGAGACGGCTTGACAAAACGCACACGGAGCTGAGCGAGCCATGAGTGACGCCAACCGCATCGCCATCGCCTGCGTCCAGGCGAAGGTGACGCTGCCGGATTACTACACCGAAGAGTCGTTTCGCAGCATGACCGAGCGGCTGGTGCAGCAGGCGGCCGCGACCATGCCCGAAGGCGTGCCGCGGCTCATCGTGTTTCCCGAGGACTACGCCTCGGGCTGCCTGTTCGCCGGCGAGGAGGCGGCGCTGAAAGACGCGTCGAGCCTGCGGGGCGCGGTGGCCAAACTGGTGCAGCGGCATTTCCCCGGCGTCATGAAGGAGCGGCTGCGGCACCGGGTAGGGTGGGTGCGGGCCTTCGCCCTGCTGCGGGCCGAGGACGCGGCCCGGCTCTACTTCCGCACCTTCTCCGAGCTGGCGAAAAAGCACCGGGCGTACATTCTCGGCGGCTCGGCGCTGCTGCCCGAGCTGGACACGGGCGACGGCCGCTTCGTGCCCAAGGGTCCCGACGTCTACAACGTGTCGTACTTGTTCGGACCGGACGGGAACGTGGTCGGCCGGCAGCGCAAGGCATTCTTGATTGATCTGGAGGGGCCCGACGGGCTGGACTTGAGCAGCGGCCGGGTGGAGGAGCTGGACGTCTTCGACACGGAACTGGGCCGCATCGGCGTCGCGGTCTGCTTTGACGCCTTCCAGGAGCCGGTCATCCAGCGCATGAAGGAGCTGGACGTGGACATTTTCCTGCAGCCGTCGGCCAACCCGGGACCGTGGAACGACTGGCAGCGGGAAGACTGGCTGCGGGGCACGTGGAAAGCGGTGGTGGAGGAAGGCGTGGCCGTCTACGGCGTCAACCCGATGCTGGTGGGCAGCCTGCTGGACGTGGAGTTTGAGGGGCAGTCGTCCATCGTCTGCCGCGACACGGAGCGGCTGGCCGGACTGCTGGAAGGCGCGGGCGGTGCGGGCGCGCCGGACGCGGTGGATCCCGAGTCCTTCGGCCGTCTCGGGTACGAGGGCCTGCCCCCCAAGCCCGGCTTCGTGAAAGTGGCCCGGACGTGGACGGAGGAAGAGATTTTGACGGTGACGCTGCCGCACCCGTCGCTGCTTCGATAAAAAGAGACGCCGGCCGTCGGGCCGGCGTCTTCGCGTCATTTCGCCGTGAGCTGCTCGAACCACGGGAAGAACGGGAAATCCCGCTCCCGGGCCCGCCGCTTTTCGGGCTCGGGGTCGTAGGCCGCCCGCCGCTGCTCGAAGGACCAGTGGCCGCCGTGCCACGTGGCGATGGTGTAGGCCGCCGCGGGGACCAGATCCGGCGTCAGCGACGCCGAGCTGGCGTTGACCAGGGTCAGGTCGCCGTAGGCGCTGATGAAGTGGCCGTGGAAGTGGCCGAAGACGACGGTGCCGGCCCCGGCCCGCCCGAATACTTCCCGGGCCTCGTCCGCGGGCAGGTCCGGCCGGCAGAAGCGCGCGTCGTCGTTGAAGTCGCGCGGCGTGGCATGGACGATCAAGAGGTCGTCGCGGGCGCCGGCCGCGGCCGGCGGGGGGGTGCGGGGGTCCACCGGCCGACCCCCGAGCCACCCGAGCTGCCTGGCCGGCGCCCGGGCCACGGTCCAGGCTCTGTGGGCGGCCAGCGCCGCGGCCACATCCGGGTCCGGGGGCAAAATCTGCTCCACCTGGCCGGCGATGACGCCGTCACAGTTGCCCCGCAGGGCGATGAAGCCCGCTTGCTGCAGGCGCTCCACCACGTCCGCGGGCGAAGGGCCGTACAGCACCGCATCGCCGGCGAACACCGTCGCGTCCAAGGGACCCTCCCGCTCCAGGGCGGCCATGACCGCTTCCAGCGCGGCCAAGTTTCCGTGCACGTCCGAGAAAATGGCGACTCGCAAAGCACTGCCCTCCCGCCATTACAAAATAGCCAGCCCCGCCATCAAGACGCCGACGAGGAAGAAGAGAAAGCCTAGACCGAGCAAGGTCGGCAGCAGAACCGCGACGGCGGCGCGGGTGGTGGACATCCGGTACATCTCCCGCACGGCCATGACCACCAGCACCAGCTGCCACACGCCTCCGGCCACGCCCGCGGCCGCACCGATGACGTCCGTCTCGAGGACGCGGTCCAGCGCCTGAAACGGCGCCGCCAACAGCGATATCACGAGGCTGAACCCCACCGCCTGCAGCATGAGCACAAAGCCGCCCTTGCCGCCCAGAAGCCGGGCGAACAGGTGGAGAATGCCGGCCACCAGCGGCACGCCGACGGCCGCGGCGAACAGGGCCGACAAGATGGTCGCCACCGGCCCCGGCGGGGCCGCGCCGCCGAATTCCTCCAGGCTCAAGGACGTCCGGGTGGTGGCCATGTCGGCCAAAATGCCTGCAAAGGCCACCAGGAAAGCGAGGCCCGCGTGCCGGCGCCGGGCCAGATAGCGGAAGGCTTGGGCCGGGGCCACCACCACGTCGACGATGAGATCCAGCGCCCCGCGCCGGCGCTCATCCTGCGGCTCCGCCTCCGGCGGGCGGTCCGCGCCCGCGTGCGATGCGGCATAAGCGGGCGGCTGCTGCTGCAAGTCCGGCCGCTCCTCGGCGGGCCCCTCCCGCGTCCGTTCTTCGCGGTCCAACTGCTCCGTCACGCTGTTCCCTCCTTGCATTGGCACAGCCGCGCTCCGTCTCCTCCGGCTGCACGCCCGGCCCGGGCGTCAGCGCAGCCGGTAGCCCCAGGGCGGAACGCCCAGCCAGCGGATGACGTCCCCGTGCGACGGGTCGATGAGGCCGTCCAAAGCGGGCAGGTACAGCTGCAGAAGGCGTTCGCTGAGCGTCGGCTGCCGCCTGAGCGTGATCACCCGCGGCCGGCCCGGGATGCCCGCCAGCCGGCCCGCGAGCATAATGGCGTCCTCGAGGCCGCCCAGCTCGTCCACCAGGCGCAGGCTGTGGGCCTGCCGCCCGGTGAAGATGCGGCCGTCGGCCAGCGAGCGGACGTACTCCACGTCCAGCCCCCGCCCCTCGGCCACGGCGTGGACAAACTGTTCCAGCACGTCGTTGACCAGGGCCTGCATGTACGCCCGCTCTTCTTCGGTCATGGGCCGGAACTGGCTGGTCGCGTCCTTGAACGGGCCGCTGACGACGGTCTCCACCGTGATGCCCAGCTCGTCCAGCAGCCGGCCGATGACGAAGTTTTGCGAGATGACGCCGATGGACCCGGTGGTCGTGCTGGGGTTGGCTACGATGCGGTCCGCGGCCGCGGCGATGTAATAGGCTGCGGAGGCGGCCACGTCGCCCATGGAGGCGACGACGGGCTTGCCCCGGGACCGAATCCGGCGAATGGCATCGTAAATCTCCTCCGCGGCCGCCGGGCTGCCGCCGCCGCTGTTGATGCGGACCACCACCGCCTTGACCCGGGGGTCCGTCTCCGCCTGGCGCAGAAAACCGACGATGGTGCGCGGGTCGCCGCTGCCGCCGTAGCCGCCGGTATCGGCGATGACGCCGCTGATGTCGATCAGGGCCACGCGCTCGCCGCCCCCGCCGTCGCCGCTTTCCCGCAGAAACAGCAGCACGGGCAGCGACAGCACCGCGATGAACAACAGCACAATCACCAGCCGCCGCATTCCACCACTCCTTACAAGGACTCCGGGGGGACAGACCTGCCGGGATTAGTAGGATTTTCTCCCATTTTTGCATCGCTCCTGCCTGGGGTTTTCCGCCGGCGCGGGGCGCGCCTCCCGGCCGGGTCGCGGCGCTGCCTCCTGCACGGGGCGGAGGAGTCTGCGGGCGGCCGGGGAACATCTTCCAGCAACGGCCAATATTTCCGAACGGACCTTCGCGGGTCCAAGGCGCGGGAGGAGTGTACGTTGCACGCACCAGAAATCCGGCAAGCCCCGCAGGCGGTCGTCGTAGCCGGCGGCCGCGTGCTGAACGTGTTTACCGGCGAGGTGGCGCCGGCCGACGTGGTCATCGTGGACGGGCGCATCGAGGCGGTGACGCCGCCCGGGGAGGCGGACGCGGTCTTTGCTTCCGCGGGCGCCGCGGCGGCGTCCCGGCCCGCCGGAGCGGACGGCCGGCGCGCACCGGAGGTCCAGGTCATCGACGCATCGGACCGCGTCCTCGTGCCCGGCTACGTGGAGCCCCACGCGCACCTGGGCCTTTTGGCCGAGCCGGTGCAGACGCTGGAGCAGATGGCGGCCACGGGCACGACCACGGTGGTGGCCGACACGTACGGCTTGCTGGCCGTGCTGCCCGACGACGAGCTGGTCCACGTGCTGGACCGCTTCGCCGCTCTGCCGGTGTGCGTCCGCTGGTTCCTGGCGCCCCACGCCCGCTCGTTTCTCGAAAACGAAGCGGAGTTGTTCCGCATCCAGCGCCTGGAGACCTTGTTGGCCCGGCCCGACGTCATCGCCCTGGGCGAGCTGACCCGGTGGCCCGACGTGGCCATGGGGGATCCGGACCTGCTGGCCAAGATCGGGCTGGCCAGGCGGCTGGGCAAACGGGTGGAAGGTCACGGCGCGGGCGCCTCCATGCCCAGGCTGCAGCGGCTGGTCCGGCACGGGGTGACGTCGGACCATGAGGCCATTACCGCGGATCAGGTGCTGGACCGGCTGCGGGCGGGCTTGTACACGATGCTGCGCCACAGCTCGCTCCGGCCCGACGTGCCCGAACTGGTGCAGGCCCTCCAAGGCCCGCTGGCTTTCTCCAACCGCATCATGTTCACCGCGGACGGGCCCACGCCGGCGTGGATGGCCCGGCACGGGTACTTGGACGGCGTGGTGCGGGCCGCCGTCGAGGCCGGCCTCGATCCCGTCGCGGCGTATCGCATGGCCACGCTGAATCCGGCCATGTATTACGGCCTGGAGTGGGACGTGGGCAGCATTGCGCCCGGCCGGCGGGCCGACCTGCTCATCCTGCGGGATTTGACGGACCCGACACCGGAGCGGGTGCTGGCGCAGGGCCGCCTCATCGCGGAAAACGGCCGGCTGACCGGGCCGCTGGGTCGGATTCCGTGGGCGCGCTGCCGCGGCATGGAGAAGCCGCCGGGCGCGCCGCCCGATTCGTCGGTGTTCGCATGGCCGGAGGCGGGCGCGGTGCCGACGCTCCACATGGCCCACACCGTCATTTTGCGCTCGGGAGAGGGGGCCGGGGGCGACGGCCAGGGCGACGCCGCGGGGCGGCCCGCGGTGCAGGCGGTGCTGTACGACTGGGAAGGCCGGTGGATGACCAGGGCGCTGGTGACGGGATTCGTCGACCGGCTGGGTGGCTTGGCCAGCAGCTACAGCCCTGCGTTTCACCTCACCGTCATCGGCCAGCGGCCCGAGGACATGGCCGCGGCCGCCGGGCGCGTCCTGGAGCGGGGCGGCGGCATGTGCCTGGTGGAGAACGGGGAGGTGCTGTGGGAGCTGCCGCTGGAGCGGGGCGGGCTGTTTACCGAGACGCCCTGGGCCGAGCTCACGGCGCGGCTGCAGGAGCTGGAGCGGCTCATGCGGGAGCGGGGGTACCGCCACGGCGAGCTTTTGTACAGCATGTTCTTCTTCGGCTTCGATTCGCTGCCGGATTTCCGCCTGACGACCCGGGGCGTGTGGGACGTCCGGCGGCGGCGGGTGGTCGCGCCGCCGGAGCGGCTGGAGCAACCGGCGCGGTGAAAGCGGAAACGGCGCCGCCCCGGACGAGGGGTTCGGCGCCGTTTTTGCTGGGTGGCAGGACTTGGATTCTTCGGGGCGCCCAGCCGTCACGCGTCGGCCGCGGCGTTCCGGGGCCGCTGCCGGAAGGGGGCCAGCGGGTCGAAGCGGCGCAGCAGCCCGGCGTTGGTAACCACCGACACGGAGCTGAACGCCATGGCCGCGCCCGCCAGGACGGGGCTCAAGTAGCCCAGCGCGGCCAGGGGCAGGCCGACGGTGTTGTAGCCGAAGGCCCAGAACAAGTTCTGGCGGATTTTCCGCATAGTCTCGCGGCTTAAGCGCAGGGCGCCCACCAGCGTCCGCAGGTCGCCTCTCATCAGCGTGATGTCCGCGGCCTCGATGGCCACGTCGGTGCCGGTGCCGATGGCGATGCCCACGTCGGCCGTCGCCAGCGCGGGCGCGTCGTTGATGCCGTCGCCCACCATGGCCACGGACAATCCCTGCCGCCGCAGGCGCTCCACCACGGCCGCCTTCTCGTCCGGCAGCACCTCGGCGATGACGTCGTCCTCCGACAGCCCCACCTGGGCCGCAATGGCCCGGGCGGTGCGGGCGTTGTCGCCCGTCAGCATCTTCACCTGCACGCCCATGCGCCGCAGTTCCGCGATGGCTTCGGCCGCGTGCTCCTTGACCGTGTCGGCCACCGCGATGACGCCGGCGGGCCGCTTGTCCACGGCGATGAGCATGGCGGTTTTGCCCTGCTGCTCCAGCTCTTCCACGGCGGGCAGCAGCGGCGACACGTCGACGCCGTAGTCCCGCATCAGCTTGCGATTGCCGATGAGCACCGGCCGGCCGTCCACCAGCGCCCGCACGCCGTGGCCGGGAATGGCCGCGAAGTCCCGGACGCCGTCAGGCCCGGGCGCGGCCGGCCCGCCGGATGCGTTGGCCCCGGAGGCTTGGCCGGCGCCGGCGGCCGGCAGACGTTCCGCCGCCGCGACCACGGCTTGGGCCAGCGGATGTTCGGAAAGCCGCTCGACCCGCGCGGCCGTGATCAGGAGCGACCGCTCGTCAAAGGGGGGCAGGGGCCGCACGTCGGTGACCGACGGCTCGCCTCGGGTGATGGTGCCTGTTTTGTCCAGCACCACCACGTCGATGCGGTGGGCCCGCTCCAGGTGCTCGCCGCCGCGGATGAGAATGCCGCTCTCGGCGCCGCGGCCGGTGCCGACGATGATGGCCGTGGGCGTGGCCAGACCCAGGGCGCACGGGCACGCCAGCACCAGCACCGCGACCATGTTGAGCAGCCCCCGGGTGACGTCGCCGGCAAAAATAACCCAGCCCAGGAACGTCAGCAGCGCGAAGCCCAGCACCGCGGGGACGAAGTACGCGGACACGGTGTCGGCCAGCCGCTGAATGGGCGCCCGGGAGCCCTGGGCCTCCTGGACGATGCGGATAATCTGCGCCAGGGTGGTGTCCTTCCCGACCCGCGTCGCGCGGAAGCGGAACGAGCCGTGCTTGTTCACCGTGCCGCCCACCACTTCGTCGCCCGGCGCCTTCTCCACGGGCATGCTTTCGCCCGTCAGCATCGATTCGTCCACCGCGGAGCGGCCGTCCTCGACGATGCCGTCTACGGGAATGCGCTCGCCCGGCCGCACGATGACCAGGTCGCCCAAGGCCACGTGCTCCACGGGAATGTCCTGCTCCACGCCGTCGCGCAGGACCCGGGCGGTGCGGGGCTGCAGCCCGACCAGCTTCTTGATGGCCGCGGACGTGCGGCCTTTGGCCCGGGCTTCCAGCAGCTTGCCCAGAAGCACCAGCGTAATGACGACGGCCGACGCTTCGAAGTAGTAGTCGTGCACGCCCAGCCGCTGGCCCCACAGCAGCACGGCCACGCTGTAGAAGTAGGCTGCGGACGTGCCCAGCGCCACCAGCGTGGACATGTTGGCCGTGCGGTGGCGCAGATTGTTCCAGGCGTCTTTGTAAAACTGCCCGCCGGCGAAAAACTGCACCGGCGTGGCCAGCGCCAGCTGCACCCAGCCGTTGTGCAGCCAGCCCCAGACGCCCTCGCGCCAGCCGAACAGCATGGAAACCATGGTCAGAAGCAGGGGAGCGGAAAAGGCCGCGGCCACGGCGAAGCGCAGGGTCTGGCGGCGGATTTCCGCCTCCCGGGCCAGCTGCTCCACGTCCGCGGCTTCCTCGTCGTCGGACGGGTACGCCTCGTAGCCCGCGTCGTGCACGGACTTGGTCATCTCCGCCACGGTGACGGCGCCCGGCACGTATTTCACCGTGGCCGTCTCCGACGCCAGGTTGACCGACGCATCCACGACGCCGGGCAGCCGGGCCAGCGTCCGCTCGACGCGGGCCGAGCAGTTGGCGCACGTCATGCCGACGATGGCCAGGTGCGCTTCGGCCAGAGGCACGTCGTAGCCCGCGTCGGCGACGGCCGCGATGACCTGCTCGGGCGTGACGCCGCCGGCGGTGCGCACGGTGGCCCGCTCGGTGGACAAATTGACGTGGACTTCCTCCACGCCGGGCACCCGGCGGATGGCTTTCTCGACGCGCGCCACGCACGCGGCGCACGTCATGCCTTGTACGGGAATCTGCAGCAGACCGGTGGTCTTTTCTTCCGTGCCGGCGGCCATGGGTGTTCCTCCTTCGCCGGGAATCGTGCGGCCCGGCTCCGCGAACGCGTCCAGTGACAGTGTAAGCGAAAAACGAGCGACGGAGCCGGACGGCGGCCGCCGCGAATACCCTATGGGGGTATTCCGGTTCGATCTTATGGCATGCCGAATGCCGTGTCAAGGGAAGGCGTCGCGCCCTCGCCGTATAATACACAACACTGTAGGCGGAAGCGGAAAGGTTGAGCGCGATGCAGCGATACGATCAGCTGCTGCCGCAGCTCCGCGGCCTTTTGGACGCGGGGGACGACGCGGCGGTTTATGAATTTTTGCTGACGCTGCGGCCCGCGGACGTGGCCATTTTGCTGGGCCGGCTGGACGACGAGGAAGCCCGCCGCCGGGTGTTCGGCCTCCTTGCTCCCGAGGCCGCCGCCCGGGTGCTGGAGGAGTCGCGGTCGTGGCTGCAGCGGGAGCTGCTGAGGTGCTTGCCCGACCATCGGAAGCGGGACGTGCTGTGGCACATGTCCGGCGACGAGCTGGCGGACCTGGTGGGCAGCCTGCTGCCGGAAGAAGGCACGCGCCTTCTGGAGCTGATCCCCGACGACGCGCCCGCCATCCGCAGCCTGCTGGAACACGCCGAGGACACCGCCGGCGGGCTGATGACCCACGAGTTCGTGCGGCTGCGGGAGACGATGACCGCGGCGGAGGCCATCGACCATATCCGCCGGCGGGCGCCCGGCGCGGGGAAGGCATACTA
>QGSR01000125.1 GCA_003387805.1 Bacillota bacterium
TGGCCCCGCCGGGCGACGAGGCTGACCGCCCCGGCGATTTTTCCGCGGTCAATGTACTTCTGGATGAGCCGCCGGGTGCCGGCGAGCTTGTCGGCGTCAAAGCCGAGCGCAGCGGGATCGGCTGCGGCCGGGACCCGGCGCGCCCCGGCGATGTGCTCCATCACAGCAACAACCCCTGACCATGTCGAAAGCGGCGGTCACGAAACGACGGCCGTGGACGCCGCGGCGTACTGGCGCTCGACGAAGCGCCGGTACAGCGTGCCCCGGGCCATGAGCTCCTGGTGATTGCCCATCTCCACGATGCGGCCGCCGTCCAGCACGGCGATTTTGTCCGCATGCCGGATGGTGGACAGCCGGTGGGCGATGACGATGGACGTTTTTCCTTCCATCAACCTGTTGAGCGCTTTCTGAATCTGCTGCTCGGTTTCCACGTCCACCGCCGACGTGGCCTCGTCCAAAATGAGGATGGGTGCGTCCTTCAGCACCGCCCGGGCGATGGACAGCCGCTGCTTCTGCCCGCCGCTGAGGCGGAAGCCCCGCTCGCCGATGCGGGTGTGGTACCCGTCCGGGAGCTCCATGATGAAATCGTGGGCGTTGGCGATGCGGGCCGCCCGCTCCACGTCCTCCTGCGTCGCGCCGTCCACGCCGTACATAATGTTTTCCAGCACGGTGCCGTTGAACAAAAACGTGTCCTGCAGCACCATGCTGATGTTGCGGCGCAAATCCCGCAGCTTCAGGTCCCGCAAGTCGACGCCGTCCAGCAAAATGCGGCCGGCCGTCGGATCGTAAAACCGGGGAATGAGGCTGGCCACGGTGGACTTGCCCACGCCGGTGGGGCCCACCAGCGCCAGCGTCTCGCCGGGCTCGACCACGAAGGAGACGTCCTTCAGCACCGGGTTGCCTTCGGTGTAGGCGAAGTGCACGCCCTGAAACTCGATGCGGCCCCGGGCCCGGCCGATGCGCACGGGCTGGGGCTTCTCCACCACGTCCGACGTGGCGTCCAGCACCTCGGCCACCCGGTCCGAGCTGGCCAGCGCCATCTGCACCTGCTCGTTCATGCGGGCCAGCACCGTCACGGGCTGATAAAACATGCTCAGGTACAGGAAAAACGCCACCAAATCCTCCACCGGCAGCGTGCCGGCCAGAGCCGCCCGGCCGCCGAAAAACAGGACGATGACCGTGCCCAGCGACGCCGCCAGTTCCACCGACGGGTGGTACACCGCGATGAGCCGCAGCGCCCGCAGCAGCTTGACGGTGTAGCCTTGGGAGCGGTCCGTGACCCGCTCCTTTTCGAACGGTTCCCGGGTGAAAACCTGAATCTCCTTCATGCCCGAGAAGTTGTCCTGCAGCACGGCGTTGAGATCCGCCAGCTTCTTTTGCGCGACCCGGAACGCGTCCCGCATGCGTCCGCTGAAAAGCCACACGACGCCCACCAGCAGCGGAATCGGGATGAGCGTCAACAGCGCCAGCTGGGGGCTCAGATAAAAGAGGATGCCGGTGATGCCCGCCAGGATGGTGACGTTGACGATCATGTCCGGGATGTTGTGGGCGATGAGGGGCTCGATGTTGGTGGTGTCGTTGACGACCCGGGACATGATTTCGCCCGTCTGCTTGTCGCTGTAGTAGCGCAAGGACAGTTTCTGCAAATGGTCGTACAGCGCCACCCGCAGGTCGCTGACGTAGTTCCACGCCATGACGTGGGCGATGTAGCTCTTGAAATACTCGAACACGGCCCGCAGCACGTACGTGGCCAGCAGAACGACGGCCAGCACGCCGACCCGTTCCCACGCGCCGGGCCGGCCGAGCTCGTTGGCGACGATGCCGACCACTTCCCGGAGAACCCACGGGCCCGCCAGGCTGAAGACCGTGACGGCCAGTGTCGAAATGACGACGACGACCATATGGACCTTGTACGGCGCCAAAAATGCGCGAAGACGGGAGAAAATGGCCATGAATCTTCACCTACGCTATTGTACCCGAAACCGGCCGGCGGATCATCCGCGCCCGCCCCGGGGTCCCGGCCGACCAACGTCCCGGAGGAATCGGTCCGCGGCGGTGCGAACTGCAACAATAGGCGACGCGCCGAGCGGCATTCGGAAACGCTCAAGGCCCTCGGCTCCGGGAACCCGGGGCCCGGCGCCCACAGCGCGGACGCTTGGGGGGTGGCAGCATGCAAGAGGAAATCGCCAAGCTGGCCCGAGTCATCGCCATCATCTTGCTGGGTCTGCTGGTTTTGTTCGTCATCAACGTCACGGGGCAGATCGTCAGCTTGGCCGACCGCATTTCGCCCGCCTTCGGGACCGTGGTCTTCTGGCTGCTTCTGGCGCTGTACGCGGCGGCCGTGGGGGCGCTGGTGTACCAGTACGCCCGGCTGCCCAAGCCGCTGCGGCCGCCCGCGAGCAAAGACGACCCGGAGTATCCCCGGTACCTGGAGCGGCTGAAGGCGCGGCTGCGCAGCAACCAGTACGTGCACGACATGCCGCTGGACACGGAGGATGACCTGAACCGGGCCATGAAGCTGCTGGCCAAGCGGGCCGACGAGGTGACCCGCAAAACCGCGCTGCAGGTGTTCTTGACGACGGCCATTTCGCAAAACGGCAGCCTGGACGGGCTGGCGGTGCTGGCGGCCCAGTCCCGCATGGTGCTGGAAATCGCCAAAATCTACAACCAGCGGCCCACGCTGCGGGACCTGGTCTGGCTGTACGGCAACGTGGCCTTCGCGGCGCTGTTCGCCCGGCAAATCGAGGACATGGACGTGGGCGAGACGATTCAGCCCATCATTTCGGCCATTTCGTCGTCGGCCGTCGGCGCGGTGCCGGGCATGGAGACCGCGGCCACCGTTTTCGTCCAGTCGATGCTCACGGGCAGCGCCAACGCGTTCGTGACGCTCCGGGTGGGCGTGCTGGCCAAGCGCTACAGCGGCAGCCTGACGGCGCCCGACACCGACGCCATCCGCAAAGCCGCCTTTGCCGAAGCGGTGCAGATGATTCCGGGCGTGGTGACGCAAGGCGCGACCGCGGTGGGCCGGGTCATCGTGCGCACGCTGCCCATGTCCGCCTTCAACGTGGTGAAGTGGGCGGGCAAGACGACGGTCGATACCGCCGGCGACGTGTCCAAGAGGATCCTGGAGGGCGGCAAGGAGATGGCCGCCACGGGCGCGGACGCGGTGAAGAAGTTCACCAACCGCTTCCGGTGGCGGCCGAAGGGGAAGCAGCCAACGCAGGCAAAAGAGGAGGAGCCGGTGGCCCCGGCCGACGCGGAGCCGGAGCGGACCTGAGCGGAAAAATTTTTGCGCCCGGTGGGTAACCTTTCCGGCGCCGGTGCGTCCAATTGGACGAGACCGGGCACCGAAAGGGGGCGGAACGGGCGGAGCGGGCGTCGGGCAATGAGAAGCGGAGGCGGAGCAGGCGTGAGCAGCGGCGGACGGGGCGAGGGAGCCGCCGGGAACAAGCAGGAGCAGCCCGAGGCGGCGCAGCGGTCCGGAGCGACGGCCGGGACGGCGGCCGGGGCGGCGGCGGAGGACGTGCGGGCCGAGGCGGGCCAGGCGGCGCGGCTGCCTTCGTTGGACGAGCTGTACCAGCGCTACGAGCGCTTCAACCGTCTCTATTTTGAAAACCTGCTGCCGCGGGCGGACGACGTCACCATCGAGTGGAGCAGGCGCATGACCAGCGCCGCGGGGCGCTGCTACACGAAGCGGCGCATCATCCGCCTGTCGACGCACTACCACGAAAAGTTTCCGGAGGAAGTGGATCAGACGCTGCTGCACGAGATGATCCACTTGCTGGTGCCCAACCACGGGCCGCTGTTTCACCTGTGGCTGCGGCGCATCCGGGAGCGGGGCGGCGTGGTGCAGCGCTACAGCCGGGAGCGGGCTACGCCGGCCAAGTACCGCTGGGAGTACACGTGCCGCCGGTGCGGGGCCGTGCGCCGCACGCAGCGGCGGCTGGCCCACGGCGGCAAGTACCACCGCTGCCGGCAGTGCCGGGTGGGCGTGACGGAGAAACGGCTGGAGCCTTAGGCGAGAGACGAGTTGTCATTGTGAACGATGAAAAGGGCGCGGGGCGGCCTCGTCAGGGCGGAGGGGCCGCCGCCGGGCCGGAATGCCGGGAAAGGATGTGGCGACGATGCAGAGAGCATATACGACGTGGCGGCGGACGGTCACGGTCGCGCTGGGCGTGCTGCTGGTGCTGGGTGCGCTGGGCGCGGCGGCGCCGGCCTACGCGCAAAGCGACGAGGCGGGAACGCTGGTGGTGTCGGCCCGGGCCGAAATCAAGGCCGAGCCGGATATGGCGGTGTTCACCGTGGGCGTGGAGACCCGGGGCGAGACGGTGGAGGAAGCCCGGGCGGCCAACGCCGAGGCCATGCAGGCCATTCATGCACGGCTGCTGGCCCTGGGCGCGGACGAGCGGGACCTGAAGACGCGCAACCTGCGCATCAACGCCGAGTGGCACTACAACCCCAACGACGGCACTCGCACGCTCATCGGGTACGTGGTCAGCCATTCGCTGGAAGTGACGGTGCGGGATTTGGCGGTGCTGGGCCCGTGGATCGACGCGGCGGTGAAGGCGGGGGCCAACCAGCTGTCCGGGCCCGTCTTCGGCCTGAGCAACAGCGAGGAGCTGGAGATGATGGCCCTGACCGAAGCGGTGCGCAAGGCGCGGGCCAAGGCCGACACCATCGCCCGGGCCGCCGGGGTGTTCCCGCGGCGGGTCGTCAGCATTCACGAAAGCGTCAGCACGCCCGTGGGCGGCGCGCTGCAGGCCCGGGCGGCCTTCGACGCCGTGGCCGAGGTGGTGTCGACGCCGGTCGCGCCGGGCGAAGTGTCGGTGACGGCCACGGTGACCATTACGTTTGAAATCTAGTCCGGAAGGGCCGGGCGCGGCGGGGCGACAAACGGTTGCACGGCGCGGAAACAACCGATACAATGCGAAAGGCGGCGCGCGGCGCCGCCTTTCTTGCTGACGGATCGTTGTATGGGGTGGATACGCAGATGAAGTTTGCCCTGTCGGTTCTGGACCTGGTGCCCGTGACGGCCGGCTCCACGGCCACGGAAGCCATCGGCCAGATGGTGGAGCTGGCGCAGCGGGCCGAGGCCCTGGGATATACACGCTTTTGGCTGGCGGAGCACCACGGCATGCCCAATATCGCCAGCTCGTCGCCGGAAATTCTCATCACGCGGGCGGCCCGGGAAACGCAGCGCATCCGGGTGGGCGCCGGCGGCATCATGCTGCCCAACCACGCGCCGCTGCGGGTCGCGGAGATTTTTCACACGCTGGAGGCCATGTACCCGGGGCGGATTGACCTGGGCATCGGCCGGGCGCCGGGGACGGACCCGGTCACGTCGGCGGCGCTGCGGCGGTTTGACCCGAACGAGTTTCCGGCTCAGCTGCAGGAGCTGTTCATGCTGTCGCAGCGGGCGTTTCCCGCCGGGCACCCGTTCCACAAAGTGCGGGTGATTCCCGAGGACGTGTCGCTGCCGCCCGTCTGGCTATTGGGCTCCAGCGGCGCCAGCGCCGGGCTGGCGGGCCGGCTGGGCCTCGGCTACGGCTTTGCCAGCCCCTTCAGCTTCACGCCGCCCGGACCCGCCATCGAAGCGTACCGGCAGGCGGTCGAGGCTTCGGAGCAGTTCCCCGAGCCCCACGTCATTTTGGGCGTGACGGTCATCTGCGCGCCCACGGACGAAGAGGCGGACTTTTTGGCGGGAACCATGGACGTCATGTGGGTGCGGCTGCAGCGGGGCGAGGTGGGGCGCCTGCCCAGCCCGGAGGAGGCGGTCAAGTACAAGGCGGAGTTCACGCCCGAAGAACGCCTCGTCGCGCAGCGCTACCGTTCTCTGGCTTTCGTGGGCAGCCCGGAGACGGTGCGGGCGGGGCTGGAACGGGTGGCCGCGGAAACGGGCGCCGACGAGCTCATGGTGACGTGCATGGCCTACGGCCACCAGGAGCGCCTGCGGACGTTCGAGCTGCTGGCGGAGGCGTTCGCGTTGGCGCCGGCGGAAGTTTAGTCCCGGGAAGGCAGCCGGCGGTGCTGGTGGCGGCGGCCCGAGCCGTTGTCGGGGCTGTGGCGGGGTCCC
>QGSR01000126.1 GCA_003387805.1 Bacillota bacterium
AAGCGGGCGACGGGACAGTCGTGGGCGATGAACAAGTACGTCAGCCCCATGGTCCGCTTCAGGGCGTTCATCAGGTTGATGACCTGGGCCCGGATGGACACGTCCAGGGCCGAGATGGGCTCGTCGGCGATGATGAGCTCGGGATTCATCACCAGCGTGCGGGCGATGCCGATGCGCTGGCGCTGCCCGCCGGAAAACTCGTGCGGGAAGCGGCTGGCGAATTCGGGCAAAAGCCCCACGCTCAGCAGCGCGTCGGCCACCTTCTGCTTGCGCTCCTCCTCCGAAGAGTAGTTGCGCGTGTTGTACAGGCCTTCCGATACGATGTAGTCCACCTTGGCCCGCTCGTTCAGCGACGCCATCGGGTCCTGGAAGATCATCTGGATTTTCTGCGTCAGCTTCCGGTCCTGCTCCCGGGAAATGCGGCCGCTGATGCGTTCGCCCTTGAAGTAGATCTCGCCGCCGCTGACGGGCACCAGGCGCACGATGGCCCGGCCGATGGTGGTCTTCCCGGACCCGGACTCGCCGACCAAACCCAGCGTTTCGCCTTTGTAAATGTCAAAGCTGACATTGTCCACCGCGCCGCTCTTCTGGGGGCGCGGGCGGAAACGCCGTCTGAGGTTTTTACCCTCTGGATGCTTTCCGGGGAAGCGGGCGGCGGCCGAGCCCGCCGCAGACTGCGTTGCGGCCCTCGCCGCTCTCGCGCCGGCGGCCGTCTCGGTTCCGGCTCCCGCGGCCCGCTCCGGCGCCTCCGCCGTCCACTCACGCATCGGCAACGACATCATCTCCCCACTTCGACTGCAGCAGCCGGATGGCCTCGGGCAGCTCCACCTTGGGCGCCCGGGGGTCCAGGAGCCACGTCTTGGCCTTGTGGGTGGGGCTCACCTCAAAGTACGGCGGCCGGTGCAGGAAGTCGATCTTCAGCGCCATCGGGTTGCGGGGCGCAAACGCGTCGCCCTGGATTTCCTTGAACAAGCTGGGCGGCGTGCCCCGGATGGCGAACAAGTCCTGCCCTTTCACGCCCAGCTGGGGCAGGGAGGACAGCAGGTTGATGGTGTACGGGTGCTTGGGGTTGTAAAAAATTTCCTCGGCCAAGCCCACTTCGACGATCTCGCCGGCGTACATGACCGCCACCCGGTCCGCCACGTGGGCCACCACGCCCAGGTCGTGGGTGATGTAAATGAGCGTCAGGTTGTACGCCTTCTGCATCTGCGTCAGCAGCTCCAGAATCTGCGCCTGGATGCTCACGTCCAGCGCCGTGGTGGGCTCGTCGCAGATGAGAATTTTCGGCTTGCACGCCAGGGCGATGGCGATGACGACCCGCTGGCGCATGCCGCCCGAAAACTCGAACGGATACTGCTTGTAGCGGCGCACGGGATCGTCAATGCCCACTTGCTCCAGAAGCTCGTACACCGCTTCTTTGGCCGGGCGTCCCCGCAGCCCCTGGTGCAGCTCCACGGCCTCCTGGATTTGCCGGCCCACGGTTCGCAGCGGGTTCAGCGCCGTCATGGGGTCCTGGAACACCATGGCGATTTCCTTGCCCCGGATGCGCAGCCACTCGCGCTCGGTCTTGTACTTGGCCAGGTCCTGGCCTTCGTACAAAATCGAGCCGCTCTCCACCCAGCCGTTGGCGTCCAGCATGCCCATGAACGACTTGGTCAGCACCGACTTGCCGGAGCCCGATTCGCCCACGATGCACAGGCTCTCGCCTTTGTACAGATCCAGCGAAGCCTCCCGGATGGCCGTCAGCACGTCCCCCCGCAAGGAGAACTTGATGACGAGATCCTTGACTTCGAGGATTTTTTCTTTGGTCGCGTACTCCGCCCGCAGCTCTTCAACGGTTTTGGCCACGATGCAGGCCTCCTACACGTGATTCCTCGGGTCGGACGCGTCGGCGAACGCGTTGCCGAGCACGTAGAACGACACCGTGATGATCGACACCATGACGGCCGGGAAAATGAGTTGGTACCGCATGGACGGGGCCATCATCAGGCGCCGGCCTTCGTTGACCAAGTTGCCCAAAGACGGCGTGTCCAGCGGCAGCCCCAGGCCGATGTAGGTGAGAAACACCTCGCTGCCGATGGCGATGGGAATCGACAGCGCGATGCGCATCATGATGACCGAGATCAGATACGGCAAAATGTTCTTCGTGATAATGCGGTGCGTGGGCGTGCCCAGCGCCCGCGACGCGAGGTTGTACTCCCGGTCCCGGATGATCATGACCAGGTTCCGGATAAGCCGCGCCATGGGCAGCCAGCCGGTGATGCACATGGCGATGATCAGCGTGCTGACGCTGGGCTTCAGCACGTACGTCATCAGCACCATGATGACGGTGTTGGGAATGTTGTCCAGCACGTTGTACAGCTCGGTGAAGGGCCGCTCCAGCCAGCGCACGTACCCCCAGAGCGAGCCGATGGTGATGCCGATCAACGCCTCGGCGACGCCGACGACGAAGCCGATGAACAGCGACGTCCTGGTGCCGCTCCAAAGGCGCGACCAGAGGTCCTGGCCGATGGCGTTGGTGCCGAAGATGAACTCGTCGCCCGGCGGCACGTTGCGCAAAGGCAGCCCCGTGTCCGGGTGGAAGTGAATCATGGTCGGCGGCTTCTGGTTCGGCAAATACGGCTGAATGAAGGTAAAGGCCAAAAGCGTCCCCAGCAGGATCAGGAGCGCCACGGCCATGCGGTTTTTCAGAAACACCCGCCACGTGGAGCGCCAGTACGAGTAGTCCGAGTACCCCGTGCGCTCCGCGGCTTCCTCGTCGTATCGGGCGAACGTAAACAGCGTTTCGTCGATGTGATCCGCCGCCCGGTGCAACGCTTTGGACATTACCTGCTCCCCTCCTTAGCGCCCAGCTTGATGCGCGGGTCGAGCGCAGCCATGAGCAAGTCCCCCATAAACAAACCGAAGATGCTGAACGCGGAGAAGATCAGCACGAGGGCTTGCACGAGGGGCGTGTCCTGGCGCTGAATCGCTTGAATCAAAAGGCCGCCCATCCCGGGGATGGAGTACAGCGATTCGATGTACAAAGACCCCACCATGACCAGCAGGATGGAGGTGGGGATGCCGTGGACCATGGGGATCATGGCGTTGCGCATGACGTGCTTGAACATGATGGCGCTGTTGCGCATGCCCTTGGCCCGGGCCAGGCGGATGTAGTCCTTGTTCAGTTCGTCCACCATGTAGCGCCGCATCCACATCGCGTTGCCCGCGATGCCGCCCAGCGCCATGGATATGATGGGCAGTATCCACGACTTGGGGTTGTCGGGGTCAAACAGCATCGGCAGGTTCAGCAAGTCTTTGCCGTAAAGCTGCAAAAACAAGTAGTAAACCGCCGAAGGAACGGCGTTGATGATGACGATGTACAGCGTGCCCAGCCGGTCGAGAAACGTGCTTTTGTAGCGCGCCATGAAGACGCCCAGCGTAAACCCGATCGTGATGGACAAGGTCAAAGACGCCCAGCCCAAAAACAGCGAGTACGGAATCTTCGGCGCGATGATTTCCCAGACGGGCACGTTGGGCCGGAAGATGGTGGAGGTGCCCAGATCGCCCCGCAAAAGCTGCAGGTAGAAGTTTTTCAGCTGAATGTGCAACGGGTCCAGCAGGCCCATGCTGCGCAAAATGGCCTGCTGCTGCTCCGGGTCCAGCTTGTCGTAGTTGGGGCCGAAAAAGCCTTCGATGGGCATAAACCGCATGAGGATGAACACGACCGTCACGACGACGAACAGCGTCAACAGCGACTGAAAAAAGCGCTGTACGATGTATCTCAGCAAAGCGACCTCTCCTCCGCGGGCTTTCCTCCAAGCGATCCGGCCGGCGCCGGCCGGACCGGCTGGCGAAGAACGCCGCGCCGATAGACGTCGAACGCCTTGTCTTCCCCCGAATGGGGGCCTCCCCCGGAGAGGTCCCCGGGGGAGGCGTTCATTCCTTATTCAGCTGTCCGGAAGCGATTACTGCTCGGCAGCCGCCCGCCGCGCCGCTTCCCACTCGGCGAGAGCCTCGTAGTACTCTTCGGAGTTCATGGGCTTGTCCAGGATGCGCTGGCCCTTGAACCGCTGGCTCGACACGCCGAAGGGCGCGTACGGCGCTTCGAACGGATTGAGCAGGGAGGACACGTAGCCGCCGCCGCCCAGGCCGTAGGGCACGACCCACGCGTTTTCGATGAGGTACGCTTCCGCCGCGGCGAAGAGCTCATAGCGCCTCTGCATGTCCACGAGCTCGGCCTTGGCCGCGTTCACCATTTCCTCGTACACCTCGAACTTGTTGCGGCCGTTTTCGTCCACTTCCGTCGTGTTGTGCGGGAAGATGTACGTGCCGGTCCGCGAGAACGGATCGGTGAACGTCTCCGGATCCGCGTAGTCCGGGCCCCAGTTGCATTCGAGGAACGCGTAGTTGCCGGCCCGGCGGGTGCCGTCAAGGAAGCCCGTGGGCGGATGCGGCAGCGGAATAATGTCGATGTAGTCGGTGCCCAGCAGCCGCTCCATCTGCTGCTCCACGACCTGGACCCGCTGCTCCCACTCGCTGCTGCCGGTGTTGTACGGCATGACCACCTTGACCGGGAAGGTCACTTGGCCGGCCAGCTCCGCCATGGCCTTCTCCTTGTACTCCAGCGCCAGCTGCGGGTTGAAGGACTCGGTGTTGGCGAACTTGGCCAGCTCGCCCAGCTGGGTGTAGTCCACGCCGTTCACGTCCACGAAGCCGGCGGGCGTGATGGTGTTGTTCAGCCGGTTCTCCGGGAAGAAGGGCTCGGACGTCACCATGGCCGCCAGGCGGTTGAGGCCGTGGAACAGCGACTTGCGGAAGTTCAGGTTGTTGACCGCGATGCGCCAGTTGTCCGGGTCGTACGCGCTGTCAAACCTCGGATCGAAGTTCAGGCAGTAGAAGTAGGAGTAGAAGCTGGGCCGGTTCGGGCGCACCATGTCGCGCAGCCGCGGGTCGGCCATCCACTCGTCGATGAGCGTGGACGGAATGGCCACGGCCGAGATGAGGCCGTCCATGTACAGCGTCGGGCCGATGGTGGCCGCGTCGGCGTTGTACGTGAAGATCAGCTGCTCGATGTGGACGTTGTCCCGATCCCAGTAGTTCTGGTTCTTGACCAGGACGCGGCGGTTCTGGTGCTCGAAGGTGGTCAAAATGTAGGCGCCGTTGTACAGCAGCCGGGTGTTGTCGGTGCCGAAGCGGCTGCCGTGCTGGGCCAGGAACTCGCCGTTGGCCGGGAAGAACACCGAGTAGTCAAGCATGGACAGGAAGTACGGAACCGGCCGCTCCAGCGTGTACTGCAGCGTGTACTTGTCCAGAGCCTTGACGCCCACCTGGTCGAAATCGGTGATTTCGCCGTTGTAGTAGGCGCGGGCGTTCTTGATGACGTTGTAGGCGATGTTGGCCGTGGCCGACGCGTTTTCGGGCGTCAGCACGTACTTCATCGCGTCAACCCAGTCCTGGGCCACGACCTCGGCCACGGGATTGCCCCGGTAGTCGTACCAGTAAACGCCTTCACGAATCTTGAACGTGTAGACAAGGCCGTCGTCGGACACGGTCCAGCTGGTGGCCAGCGAAGGCTTGATCATGCCCAGGCTGTCGTATTCGATCAAGCCGTCGATGAAGTTGGCCGCGAAACCGAACTCGTTGGTCGAGGACGTGACCAGGTAGTTGAGCGTCGTGACTTCGCCAGAATACACCGTGCGATATACCTGCTCGGCGCTTTGGGCCGAGACGACGGCGAACGAAGCCGCCATCACGAAGGCCAGTGCCAAGACCAAATACCGCTTCACTACGCGCCCTCCTCTTAAGTGTTCAAACGTCTTAAGTGTTCAAACGTCAGGCTCCTCGTGAATTGGACTGTTCCTGCGACGACCCGTTGACGCTGCCCCCGCATCCCCTCCTTTGCCACGGCAGCGCCCGGCGCGGACCGGCGGTGCCCGCCCGCCGCGCCGCCCGGCGGCGCATCGGGCTTCCGGGAAGCACCGTCCCGGCGGCGTTTCCGGCGGTTCGCCGGCGCCGCCCCGCGCCTCGGCCCCGAATTGACCTGGAAA
>QGSR01000127.1 GCA_003387805.1 Bacillota bacterium
GCCATGGGGAGCAGCGTCAGTCCGGGCGCCGGCTCCAGCGGCGCGGCGCCGCCTTCCGCCGCGGCGCGGCCGCCCGCCTTCGTGTCCGGCACGGCGTCCGTCCACGGGGCCGAGCGGCCGGTGGCCGCGGGCCGCAGCATGCGCAGCCGGTCACGCAAGCTCACGGCCCGCCCCGCCTTCGCTCAGCGGATGTCCCAGCCCGCCCGCGCCCAGGGCCAGGTGCAGGAAGCGGATGGTCGCGGCCCGGCCGCCCGGGCGCCGGCCGGAGCCGGAGTCGCCGGCCGCCGGGCCGGCGCCGTTGGCCAGGAAGGCCGCGCCGGCCGCACCCGCCGCACCAGCCGCCCGGGCGTTCCCCGCGCCGTCCCGGTCCCGGCCCGTCCCCTCCAGCTGCCGCATGGCCGCCTCGGGGCCGATGCACGCCGGGCAGCCGTCTTCGCACGAGCAGCCCGCGACCTGCTCCAGGGCCGTCTGCAGCATGGCCGGCTGCAGGTCGTACGCCTTCTCGGCCAGGCCGATGCCGCCGGGGTACGCGTCGTAAAGGTAGATGGTCGGCCGCTGATCGTGGGGCGCCCGCATCTGCACCGTGGCCCGCAAGTCCTTCGGGTCGCACATGAGAAACATGGGCGCCAAAGACTCCAGCAAGTGCGCGGTGCCCAAAAGGGCCGACTGCAGCTCGTCGGGCAAAAACTGCACCGCCAGCCCGTCGGGCACCGTCAGCCAGCACGCCGCGGTGTGCATTTGCTCCTCGGGCAGGTGAATTTCGCCCCAGCCCACGTTTTCGTGGGTATACAGCTTGATCTTCTTGAAAATCGTCGCCTTGGCCGCGGTCATCACTTCGCCGAAGCGCTTTTCCAGCGCGCCCTCGGGCGCCTCTTTGAACGTGTCCAACACCTTGATGGTGACGGCCAGGTTGGCGTCGGTGTAGTAGTCTACGTCTACTTTGTGCACCCACGCCCGGCGCTGGTCCCAGTCCAGCTTGTCCACCAGGTACTGCTGCCCTTCGTGGATGTATATGGCGTGGGTGTGCAGCATCGTCATGGCCGACACCCGGTCCATCTCGCCGATGACTTTGTGCTGCGGGTGCGACGTGTCCACGATGACGAAGTTTTCGCCGCCCGCGCTGCGCAGCGAAATGTCCTCGGCCGGGAAGTTCTCGCTCATCCAGTGCCACCGGCCGCCGGCCCAGCGCACGATTTTCTCGTCCTGCAGGTACGAGAGGATTTCCTCGGTGCCGGCCGCGTCGATGCCGAACGCTTCGCCGTCGCGGAAAGGCAGCTCGAAGGCCGCGCACTTGATGTGGCTGACGAGAATCATCAGGTTGTCCGGGTTGATGAGGCCGTGCTCGGGCGACCGCCCGAAGAAGTAGTCCGGATGCTGGACGATGTACTGGTCCAAAGGCCCGTTGGATGCGATGAGCACCGCCGCCGACGTGCCTTGGCGCCGCCCGGCCCGGCCCGCCTGCTGCCACGTGGCCGCGATGGTGCCGGGATAGCCCGCCATGACGCACGCGTCCAGGCGGCCCACGTCGATGCCCAGCTCCAGCGCGTTGGTGCTGACGACGCCCAGGACGTCGCCGCTGCGCAGGCCCCGCTCGATGGCCCGCCGTTCATTGGGCAAGTACCCGCCGCGGTAGCCCCGGATGTCCGCGGCCCGCTTGCGGGTGACGCCCCGGGCGCCTTTGGCCATGTCTTCCTGCAAATACGTCAGCAGCACTTCCGTGGCCAGCCGGGAGCGGGCGAAGACGATGGTCTGGATGCCGTTTTGCACAAACTTGCCCGCGATGCGCCGCCCGGCCTGGAGCACCGACTCGCGCACGCCGTCGCCGCCCACCACCGGGGGATTGTAAAAGATGAAGTGCTTTTCGCCCGAAGGCGCGCCGTTGTCGTCGATGAGCCGCACCGTCTCGCCCGTCAGCCGCTCGGCCAGGTCTTTCGGATTGGCGATGGTGGCGCTGGAGCACAAGAACTGCGGCCGGCTGCCGTAAAACTCCGCGATGCGGCGCAGCCGCCGCAGCACGTTGGCCACGTGGGAGCCGAACACGCCGCGGTAGGTGTGCAGCTCGTCGATGACGATGAACTTCAGGTTTTCAAACAAGCGCACCCACTTGGTGTGGTGGGGCAAAATGCCGGTGTGCAGCATGTCCGGGTTGGTGACGACGATGTGGCCCGCTTCGCGGATGTGGCGCCGCAGCGGGGCCGGCGTGTCCCCGTCGTAGACGTAGGAGCCGATCTCCACGTCCAGGTCGCCCGACAGCTCGTGCAGTTCCGCCACCTGGTCCTGGGACAGCGCCTTCGTCGGAAACAAATACAGCGCCCGCGACGCGGGGTTGTTCAAGATTTCGTGGAGCACGGGCAAGTTGTAGCACATGGTCTTGCCCGAGGCGGTGGGCGTCACCACCACCGTGGACTGGCCGTTCAGCGCGGCCTCCACCGCTTCGGTCTGGTGCACGTACAAATCCTCAATGCCCCGGCGGCGCAGCGCCGCCACCAGCCGGCGGTCCAGCTTTTCGGGGAAGCCGCCGTAGCGGGCCGGCCGCGGCGGCAGCACTTCCCAGCGGGTGACGTTTTCCATGAAGGCACGGTCGTTTTTCAGCGAATCCAGCAGCTGCGGCAGGTTCATGGCGTCCTCCTCGTCGCGCCGAAAAGGGCGCTCGCAGAAACATTCCCCGGCGGGGCGCGGCAATCCTGCCGCCGGCGAAAACGTGTTCGCATGCGCTGAAAAGGGCGAGGATAGGAGAGGCATGGTCAGGGCCGGGCGCCGCGGCGGCAGCGAAGGCCGCGAGGCCCGGCCCTCACGGCGTGGTTGTCGGGGCGGACGTTACTCCTTGCGTCCCGGCTCGTTCCACTTCGCCTCGAACTCTTCGGCGGAGAGCCGGTACCAGTCGGCGTTCTTTTCGATGAACGAGGCCCACTCCTCCGGCACGTCCTCTTCGGGGAAGATGGCGTCTACCGGGCACTCGGGCTCGCACGCCCCGCAGTCGATGCACTCATCGGGATCGATGTAGAGCTGCGCGACTTCCTCGTACTGGTCGCTCGAGGGAACCGGGTGAATGCAGTCCACCGGGCACACCTCGACGCACGCCGCGTCTTTGGTCCCGATGCACGGCTGGGTGATCACGAAAGCCATGGCGTCTTCTCCCTCCCTTTCCTTTACGATGGGCGTCCGTCGGGCAGGACGGGCCGCAAAACGTACACAACGACGCCGCGCATGCCGCGCCCGCGCGCGGGCGGGGACGAAGATCCGCCCGCCGAGCCGCGCTCGCGAGGCCGCGGTCATGCGGCGACCTAGTTATGTTATTCCATCGAGGGGCCCCATCATCCTGTCGGGCCGCGTCCAAATTCCGTGAGAAAATTATATGTGACGTTCATCACATCGCGTCGGGTGCTCTGTCACATCCGCCCGCCGCCGCCACGGAGTACACTGTCTTTAAGGAAATTAATTGGCGCAATGGCGCGGCCGCACCGCCCGGTCCCTGCGCCTTCGAGGTGCGGGCGCCTGTCCGCGGCGGCGCAGGCCGCCGCCCGCGGCCGGAAGCCGCAGGAGGTGACGCGACGTGAACCTGCTCCGCTCGCTGGAACTTTTGGTCAATCTGCTGTATCACCGAGGGCCCAACTATCGCTTGCTGGCCCGCAACGGGCTGAGCCACTCGCAGTTTTTGCAGCTCCGGTACTTGCTCTGGAACCCGGGCGCCGGCGTGGGGGAGATGGCCGACCATCTGGGCATCAGCCGCCCGGCCGCGACCCAGAGCGTCGACCGGCTGGTGAAGCGGGGGCTGGTGCAGCGCATCGGCGCCGCGGACGACCGCCGGCGGGTGCACCTGCGGCTGACGTCCCACGGCGAGGCCGTCATCAAGCGCACCATCGCCGACATGAAGCGGGAGCTGGACGCCGTCCTGGAGCAGATGCCGCCGGAAGACCGGGACGCCCTGGCCCGGGGCGTGGACTCGTTCCTGGTGCACGCGCTGACCGACGTGGGCCTGCTGGACGACGTCTGCCTCGGCTGCATCCATGAAGGCGACGAGGAGTGCCCCGTCAACGTGGCCAGCCTGCGCCTGACGGGCCAGCCCGTGCGCTGCCTGATGCCGCCGGCTTTGGGCGGGCGCGTCAATCGCCGGGTGGCCGGCGAGTAGGCGGGCGGACCCCGGGCGCGCGCCGGCATCCGGGCGCGGGACCCGGGGTGCGCGGCCCGGCTAGATCATCGGTTAGGACGGAGATTCCATGTCCCGGGAAACGGTGGCGCCGCGCGACATCGCACGGCCGTTCGTGCGCGGCGCGTTGCTTTACTTCGTCGTCATCGGCGTGCTCGGCGCCTGGCTGCGGGCCCGGTTCGCGGGGCTGTTTCCGCTGCCGTTCCTGCGCGAAGCCAACGTCATCCACGCCCATTCCCACGTGGCCTTTTTCGGCTGGGCCAACTTCGCCGTGTTCGCGGCCATGTATTCCATCCTGCCCCGCCTCACGGGCCGCCCGCTGGCGGCCGTGCGCCAGATCCGCTGGCAGCTGGCGCTGACCCACGTCGCGACCGTCGGCGCGCTGGTGACGTTCGCCATGGGCGGGTACTGGCCGCCCTCCATCGTGTTTTCCTCCGTCAACGGCGTCGTCTGGTACATGTTCGTGTGGATTTACTGGAAAAACACCGCCGGGCTGCCGCGCCCTTTGCCCGTGGCGCTGCGGTACCTGCACGCGGCCGTGGCGCTGCTGGTCTTGTGTTCGCTGGGCACGTGGCTGGTGGCGGGGCTGACCGCCTCGGGCGCGGACCTGCCGCTGCTGGAGTCCGCGGCGCTGCACCTTTTCCTCAACAACTTCATCGATGGCTGGGTGCTGGTAGGGCTGCTGGGGCTGGTGACGTTCGTGCTGTCGGCGCCGGCGGCGCCGGCCGGATCCGCTTCGGCCGCCGTCCGGGCGGCGTCCGCCGCGGACGGCTGGGCCGCGAAGCCTTTGCCCTGGCTGGCGGCGCTGACGCCTATCTCGTTTCTGGCCGACGTCATTCCGGCGGGGCTGCCGGCTTTTTGGGCCGTCGTCGGCGTGGGCGCCCGCACGGCGCTGGCCGTGCCGTACGTGATGTTCCTGCGGGGCGCGCGGCGCCGGCTGGCCGAGCTGGCCGGCGGCGCCGCCGCCTCGCGCCCGGCTCCGGGGGCCGCGCCGGGTCGTGCGGCAGGCGGCCCGGCGGTCCTCGACGCCCCGGCGCGGGCCCTTTTGATCGCGGCCGGGCTGTTTTTCGCGGGCAAAGCCGTGGCCCACGGACTGTCCTTCGTGGCCGCCGTGGCCCCGTCGCATCAGCTGTTCATCGCGCACATCCACTTGAGCCTGCTGGGCTTTTTCTCCGTGGGCGTGCTGGGCGTCTTGTGGCATCTGGCCGCGGACCGCGGCCCCGCGCCCGGCCGGGACTCGCCCGCGGGCGTCCTCGGCCCGTGGGTGCTGGCCGCCGGCGTGGCGGGGATGGTGCTGACGCTCTTTGGCGCGGCGGGGGCCGACGTTCTCCTGGAAGGCGCGGCGCGCGCCCGCGGCGTGACGCGGCTACTGGAGGCGGCCTTCGCCTTCGCCGTCGTGTCCGTGGCGGGCATCCCCGCGGTGGGCGTGCCGCTGGTGCGGCGCTGGCGCTGAGCCGGGCGCTTGGCGGCGCGGCGGCGCGCCGTTGCGGCGCAAAGCGCGCGGCGGGCGGCCGGGCCGCGCGCGGGCCGGCGGTTGTTGTCATAGACGGCGCCGTCCTCGGACAGAGTAAGGGTGAAGCCGACAAAGTCCTGAAGGGAGTTGATGGGCAATGGACCTCGAGATGGGCAACTGGTCCGAGTGGCGGCAGACGCTGGCCCAGGCCGTCAACGTCGGGCGCGGCATGGGCATGAGCAAGGACGAGATCGCGGACAAGGCCGAAGTCATCGGCGATTTTCTGGCCAACAACGTCGACCCGCAAAATCCGGAGCAGGGCATTTTGAAGGAGCTGTGGGAGGCGGCCGGAGAGAAGCAGCAGCCCAGGATGGCCAAGTGGCGGTGCAAAGGGGGGCAGAAGAGCCGGTA
>QGSR01000430.1 GCA_003387805.1 Bacillota bacterium
GTCCCGCCCGGTCCGGTTCCTGTGCCGATGGGGCGCCCGGCCCGGCCAGGCCGGTCCCCGTGGCGACGGGGCGGCCAGGCCAGGTCAGGCCAGGTCGGTCCGTGCGCCGATGGGGCGGGCCAGGCCCGGTCAGGCCAGGTCGGTCCGTGCGCCGACGGGGCGGGCTGAGGCTGTCGGGCTGAGGCTGAGCCGTGGCGCGATGGCGGCAAGGTGAAGGACCAAGCCGGGGAGAAGCGCCGGGCGGCACGGCGGCCGGAGGAAGGGCCGGAACTTTGTACTCCGATGACAGTCGATTCACCGAACAGTGACACACGTGACACTACACGGCCAAACCGTGGTCACCAAAGTACAAAGTTCGTCTTGGCTGCGAGCGGGCTGTAGCCGGGCTCTGACTCTGGCCGAAGGCGACTCCGCAAACCCTTGTGTGGTGGGCGTTTGACGGCACCTAGGTTTTGGCAAGCGCGGCCCGTTCGGCGGTCGTCGCTGACGGCGCCAACTTTGTATTCTGGTGACAATGCTTTCGGCAGGTAGTGACACTGGTGACACCATAAGCGAAAACGTTGGTCATTAGAGTACAAAGTTTGGCGTGAGTGGCGGAAGGGTCGGGGCAGGGGTAAGACCGCCGCCGAAGGTGTTCGCCGAATCGTCGACGTGGACGGCGTCTTCGCCGTGGCTTTTTCTGGGAAAAACGGGGCGGCTGGCCGGGCGTGTTGCGGGACGTCCAAGGCGCGGGACTTTGTACTCTGGTGACAACAGATTCGTCAAACAGTGACACGGGTGACGACGAACGGCGAAAACGTCGTCACCCGTGTACAAAGTCCAGGCAACAAAGTCCAGCCAGGTCGGCGGTGCCGACCTGAATGGGTGACAAGGACGGGACGGGGCGTCGGGAACCGGCTGCAACGCCTCGCGCCACACCGCCGCAGTGCCCGGAGCCGACCGCACGCTCGAAACCGACCGCCGGGCAGAGCGCGCGCCCGGAGCCGAAGCGTGTGATGGGAGCCGACCGCAGGGGCCGATCGCACCGCCCGGAGAGCCGAGCGCTGAGCCCGAAACCGACCGCCGGGCCGGGCGCCGAGTTGTTGCGCCCTCAGCCGGGCGCTGGGCCCGGGGCCGAGCGCACCGCCCGGACCGCAGAGCGCACCGCCCGGACCGCAGAGCACACCGCCCGGACCGCAGAGCGCTCCGCCCGGAGCCGGCCGCACCGCCCGGCGCGGACTAGAACGCCCCGTGGCCGGTGATTTCGCGGCCGAGGATCAAGGTGTGGATGTCGTACGTGCCTTCGTACGTGTCCACCGTCTCCAGGTTGGCCGCATGGCGCATGGCCTGGTGGCCCAGGGTGATGCCGTAGGCGCCCAGGATGGTGCGGGCGGCCCGGGCGATCTCCAGGGCTTTGCGGACGTTGTTGCGCTTGGCCATGGACACGTGGGCGTAGGTCATTTTGCCCTCGTCCTTGAGGCGGCCGAGGCGGAACGCCATCATCTGCATTTTCGTCAGCTCGGTCAGCATGTCGGCCAGGCGCTCCTGGATGATCTGCTTGGCGGCCAGGGGCTGGCCGAAGGCCACGCGCTGCTGCGCGTAGTCAAGGGCTTCCTCGTAGGAGGCCCGGGCGGCGCCGATGGCGCCCCAGGCGATGCCGTAGCGGGCCTGGGTCAGGCACGACAACGGCGCCCGCAGGCCTACCCCGTCGGGCAGGCGATGATCGTCGCTGACCACCACGTTGTCCAGGAACAGCTGCGACGTGTTGGACAG
>QGSR01000431.1 GCA_003387805.1 Bacillota bacterium
CGTAGGAGATTTGGTCAACCGGACCTAATGCGCCTGGACCGGTTGACTCCCAGGACTCGCCCGGGATTTTTTCGGTTTCCCTCGCCGAACTCTTGGGACGGGCATCGTGAAACCGGCTCGCCGACGGGGTTTCAGCGGCAGGCTGGTTGCCCGTGGGGAAGCCGGAAGCATTGGGTCAATTGGACTAGGCGCCTGTGGTCTACTTGACCGATTTTCCTACGTCGTGCGAAGGGGAACCACTACCCCGAGGGTGGCGGCGCCCCGTCGTCGCCGCCGACCCCGCCTTGTCGCGGCGCTCGGCTTGCCGCCGGGCACGCCTTGCCGCCGTATGCGCGACGGATTTGGATGTTGACGTGATATATCGTGAGGCGTTATAATATCACCAGATATATCGAAGTATGATATGTCGCTTTGAGAGACATCGCTGCAGGATACATCGCTGCAGGATACATTGCACTTCGACAGGAGGCGGCGCCGTTGACGCTTACCGACGTGCAAAAGGCTTACTTACCCATGTCGGAGCCGGCGTACTACATTTTGCTGTCGCTGACGGAGGCGCGGCACGGCTACGGCATTATGCAGCATGTGGAGCAGCTCACGGGCGGGCGGCTGCAGCTGGGGCCGGGGACGCTGTACGGCACGCTGCAGCGCATGGAGAAGGACGGCATTATCCGGGTGGTGGCCGAGGCGGAGCGCCGCAAAGTCTACGCGGCCACCGACGCCGGGCGGGAGCTGTTGCGGTTGGAGCTGGAGCGGCTGCAGGAGCTGGTGGCCCACGGCGCGGCCGCATTGGAGGTGACCGGAGACCGATGACGCGGGATACACTGGTTCGCTGGCACGTTTGGTTTCACTGGACGACCGACCAGTTCGAGGACTGGCTCGAGGCCATGGCGGCGCAGGGCTGGCATTTGGTCAAGACGGACCGCTGGATGCACCGCAGCCACTTTCGGCGGGAGGTACCGAAAAAGGTGCGCTATTGCGTGGACTTTCCCGGCGAGGTGACGGACGAGTACTACACGATTTACCGCGACGCCGGCTGGGAACTGGTGTCCAGCGCGTTGGGATGGTACATCTGGCGCACGGAGTACAGCGGCGAGCGCCGGCCCGAGCTGTTCAACGACGTGGAGCCGCTGATTCAGCGCAACAACAATTTGGTGCTGGTGATGGCCATGGCGCTCCTGGCGCAGGTTGGGGTGTTCGTCGGCGGGCCCGGGCGGTGGCTGGTGTCCACGACCGCGGGCCGGATCGTGTTGGTGCCGTACGTGCTGCTGATGGTGGGGCTGGCCGCCGCGGCCGGAGCCGCGTTGGCGCACAACCGGCGGTTGAAGGCCCGCAAGCGGTAGCGCCGAGCGGCAACGCCGGGCGCCGCCTGCGCTCGGCGACGGCGCCCGGCGCCGCCTGCTTCACTGCAGGATCTTGTCGATGATGGCCTGTACCCGCTCGAAGGGCGAGTAGCCTTTGGCGATGAGGTGGAGGTAGTCCTCGCGGGTTTGCAGGTACAGCCGCGGGAAGGCGTCGGCGCCCAGCTGGCGCGCCAGGGCGAAGTCGTACAGCGCGCCGTCCCGGGCCTCGTCGGTGTGCATGGTCTCGACGAACGTCTCCGGGTCCAGCCCCAGCTGCACCGCGAGGCCGCGGTAGAACTCGTCGCTGGACGGATCGCCGCCGTCCCAAAAGTTGGCCCGCAGCAAGGCGTGGGCGAACTCCAGCTCGGACCGGTCCGGCGCCAGCCGGCGAAACGCGACCAGCG